>JAAERC010000242.1 GCA_024230695.1 Candidatus Zixiibacteriota bacterium | reverse complement strand
AGGATTTCGGTATTCCGATCAGTGATTTCGGAAAAACGTCAATTTTGATCGGATAAGTCCGAAATGAGCGATCGGATTAAACCGAAATCAGTGATCGGATTGAACCGAAATGGGTGATCGAATTGGGCCGGAACATGCACAAAAATTAGACGGCGAACGCGAAGGCTGGTTCAAGAACTAAATTGCGGGGCTTATTCGCAGTTTCCCTAGCCTACTTACCATTGTGCCTCTAAATCAAAATGCGGTAAGTGCGGAAATATTGACCAAAGTGATTATATTGCTTATGGTTCTATTCAGATAGGGATATTCAAGGATGAATCTCATGAAATATATTTCACTTCTATTCGCAGCGCTTTGCCTTGTTGGCTGCCAAGCCACACAGATTAAACCATTTGAAAAGCCATCGGAAAAAACAAGGTTTGAAATGATCGGTTTCAAGGAGGAGGCTAACGAAATTTTGAGTATTTCATTGCGGAATTTAATCCCTGAGCGTGGTCATAGCCTCTTAATAAATAACTGCATTTCAAATTCAAGACGAGTCCCAACCGGCGACCTAAAATCTGTTAAGTTTTGTTATTATGTCAACTTAGAAAAACAAACAATTCAACGGCAAAATGTCACGACCTGCCGTAAAAGCAATTATATGAAAACTGAGTTCTATACCGCAACTGGTGAAGCTTGCGGCTTTACTTCTATTCTTTCAGGCTTTATAGATACGTTTACCTCAACTGATCTTGTAAGAGAATTCAATAAGAACAGCGATAAATTTTTATCGTACTATAAAGGTCTCATTGAATATTCAAATCAAATGGACCCAAAAATCGATGATTTTGCAGTTTTTTTTAACGATAAAACGGGAGTTTTATCCTCGGAGGAAGTTGAACAATTGTCAAAATACTCTTGGCATAGAGAATATAACCATCCAGTTATAGCTTCTCAAATAAATGCAGATTATTCGAACTCCTATAAAGTGACTTTAAAAAGTAATATGAGTGATATTGATAAACGTTATTCAATAGGCAGTTCTAAATCATCTTTTGATATAAATCCTGCGACTCAATCAGAGGCTACTTTTTACATCGATGAAGTTAGTTTTAATTATATCCCTTATAATTTTGAGGTCGGAGACGGTAAGTTAAATGTATCGGTAATTAATTCACTGTCTAGACAAGGAACACTGGATAGTGTTGAAGTTATTCTTGAAAATAAATCAAAGAGTTTTATTTCTATTTCTGAATTTGCTGGATATTTTAATAGTGATGTGGAGCCAGACTTTATAAGCAATCAAAATCAATCAGTCTCCGTTGCCCCTCATTCAGTGACAAAAATTACTGTGCCAAGCAACCTCTTAAAGAAACTATATGGTAATGGCTTTATAAAAGTAAAACAAAGAGAGCAAAAGGTGGATTACGGTTTTTCGATACAATATGAAACCTCGGATGGAAAGGCTGATTTATTTAATGTGACTCAGTATGGAATTGACGACCTGCTCAGCGGGTTTCGCTGAGTTGATGTTCATATCGGATTCGACATTTGAATACAACGAGCTGACATTTGCATTTCATTGCCCAATTTAAATTTATAATTATAGGATCTTCTGCTAGATTAGCTTATTGACAATTGAGAAAGCTTTACAAGCAAACATTTGGCTTATAAGTAAATATCCTTAAATTTGCTTTGCCAAATTCACAGTTTCAATATACCCCCATTTTGCTTGATTTTTTCATGTAACTATAACTTTTGTTTTCGATAGAAAACTAGGGAAGATGCGAATAAGTCCCCGATGTGAGATCATAGCTGCATAGTAAATTACAGCCATTACCGTCCATGAGCCAACAGTTAACTTTTGCCGATAGTGAGTTTTCCAGCAAGCGCCGCCAGACCCGCAAAGAAATT
>JAAERC010000241.1 GCA_024230695.1 Candidatus Zixiibacteriota bacterium | reverse complement strand
GGTTCAGTTATCCAAAAAATCTATCGAAAAGGATCTTGAGAAGGTTCATCGTCAATTAACAGAAAAGACCAAATATAAAAAACCGACTGGCATTGATAAGGATATTACCAAAGAACCAAAACTCAAGACCAAACCTGTTGATAAATCGGTTTCCAAAAAAAATGATTTCTTTGAAAATGGTATCCCCAAATTTGATTTTTCCGGTAGCAAAAATGATAAAAAAACAGCTGAAGACAAAGCCATAGTAAAAAAATCGGAGAAGCCGGTTGATCCAATTAAAAATGATGATGTTACCGTAAAAGTTAATTCTGACAAAAAGAAAAAAGAAGAATCTGTTATTTCTGAAATGCCGGTCATATCGATACCTTCTGATAAAAAAGAAGAGCCACAGGTTACCGCAACCAAGGAAGATGGAAAGCCGATAGAGGCAAAACCGGCGCCGGCTGTTACTGATTCGAAACCGACTCGCGAAAAAACTGAGCCAGAAAAAAAGCCCGTTAAGGAAAAACCATCAGAAGATAAATTACCGGCATCCGATGATAAACCGGTCAAAGATAAAGCGATTAATGATAAACCAACCAAAGAAAAACCGCCTGAAGTCAAGCAGAAACCAAAACAGGATAAAAAGGCAGATATGGGTTGGGGACGAGATAAGAAAAAACGCTTATCGAAATAGATCACTGTCCAAAAAACATAATTATGTTTTCCTCTATTAACAGAACTTTTAATTGTGTCGTTCGTTTAAATAGATGAAAAAGCCTTGACATAAATATCATGATAATGGTATTTATTTATTGGAGTTAATAAATTGAATGGACTGAAAGTAACATTGCTGATTCTGCTTATGACTTTCCTCTTTGTTGGGGTTGGTTATGCACTAGGTGGACAAAATGGAATGATTATCGCCTTTTGTCTTGCGGCGGTGATGAATTTTGTTTCCTACTGGTATTCTGATAAAATTATTCTCAAAATGTATCGGGCGCGGGAGATATCCGAATCAGAACATCGCAGACTATACGCAATTGTCAATATGACCTCAAAGGAAGCTATGATGCCGATGCCAAAAGTTTATATTCTTCCAAGCAAAGGTCCTAATGCATTCGCAACCGGGCGAAACGAGAATCATGCCGCAGTGGCAGTTACCGAAGGATTACTTGAAATACTAAATGATGCCGAACTAAAAGGTGTTATTGGTCATGAGATGGCACATATTCAAAATAAAGACCTGCTAATCGGAACAATAGCGGCAACATTGGCCGCGGCTATTGGAATTATGGCCTCAATGGCTCGCTGGGCGATGATTTTCGGCGGGCATTCCCGAGGAGGCGATCGTGATAGTAACCCAATTGCGCTGATTGTAGCAATGATAGTCGCACCATTGGCGGCAATGCT
>JAAERC010000240.1 GCA_024230695.1 Candidatus Zixiibacteriota bacterium | reverse complement strand
TGCTGGAGTCTGGAATAAGGAATGAAGCATAATATGTATCAGCACCTTAAGAAAATTCAAAAGTGCCCAAAACTTTGGGAAAAATATACAGCCGAAATATTGTGGAACGATAAACATATCTCTAAAAATATGCTTGCGTATCATTTAAATGAGGATGCCGAACCGGCTTCAAGAAATAAGGCATTTATTGACAAGTCTGCCAAATGGATCATCTCCCATTTTAAAATTAATAATAAATCGGCTATTTGTGATTTTGGATGCGGCCCCGGATTATATTCTACTAAGTTTGCGGAAACCGGCGCCGATGTCACCGGGATTGATTTTTCGCAAAGATCAATTAATCATGCTAAAAGAACCGCCAAAAATAATAATCTCCAAATAAATTACTTGAATAAAAACTATTTAAGATACAAGACAGATAAAACATTTGATCTTATTACAATGATCTATTGTGACTTATGCGCCTTAAGCCCAAATCAAAGAAAAACACTTATTAGAAAATTCCACAAAGATCTTAATAAAAATGGATTAGTTTTTCTCGATGTCTTCTCTTTGGACGCTTTCAGAAAAAGAGAAGAAGCGGCGATTCATATGCATTTGCTGTATGATGGTTTCTGGTCGGCAAAAGATTATTATGGATTTATGAACAGTTTTAAATATGAGAAAGAAAAGGTTTTCTTAGATAAATATACAATTTTTGAGAAATCCAGAACTTTTGAAGTTTACAATTGGCTTCAGTATTATAGCTTAAAATCTTTGAAAGATGAGTTTAAAGAAAATGGTTTTCGTATCACAGAGCATTATTCTGATGTTGCCGGAACTCCATACAAACGAAATTCACAGGAAATCGCTATTGTTGCCTCCAAAATCTAAACATATTTAGATTTACAATATAATTACAATTTTGCCGATTTGATTACCAAATTCCGATTCAACAGAAAAGTAATATATTCCAGACGCAATCATTTGTGTATTTCGGGTTATCAGATCCCATTGGTGATGCATCGACTGCGGTGAATCTTTTAATTCATCATGATTTAATGTTCGAATCAGATCACCGTCGAGTGAAAATATCCGGATAGTACATTTGTGCGGGAGATTTGTGAAATGAATCCGTCGTATTCTTTCAACAGGTGGATTATCCAATCCTCTCCCCTCAAAACATCCAACATCTCGATAATTGCCATCGGCTCGATAAGGATTAGGATAAACAATTACATCAAGGTTATTGGATTCAGCGGTTGTATTTTGATTTTGGGGATATTCGGCAGTATAGTTTTTATTGGGACGATTCTCTAATGACAATAGATCGCTTACCGGGGATCCAAAATCAAATGCGGTTACTGAAAAATAATATAAATATGACGGCAGTAGGTTTTTCACTTTGTACTGATACATATAATATTTGAAATACTTATCATCAGTCATTTCATCCCGATAGTACACCCATGCAGAATCATGATTGAGGGTTGTTGGCGGTGGTTGATTTGGATATACTTTATGAATTTGGGTCGTATCGGTCAAATTTGATTGATTCCAATCCTGAGACGCAAAATAGTATGGGCCTCCCTCCCAGTAAAAAGGATTATTACGGGTGTATAATTCGGGCATGAAGCTTTCGCCATATAATTCCTTAAGGTCATCAATTGTAAAAGGCAGATGGTTTAATTCCCATTCATTTTCAACTGTGGTTGCATACGGATTAAACTGATAGCGATTGTAATCTTCTTTATCAAAAGAACATACTTTATAAAAGCCGGTTAGATTTTCGGTTAATGATAAATAAACTCGATAGCCCTCAAAATCGTATTCTCCGCTGAATGGATCCCGTGTAGTTTCCGAACGATACCCATACCATTGAATAGTGACTTCTCCTGAATTGTTATTTTCGTTGACACTGGGTACAATTAGACTCCTGATTGTATCACCAATCGGATAAGGTTCAATTACCCAAAGTTCCGGAGGAGGAGGTGGCGAGGCTCCTCTGAAATCAGGAACATTGTCGCCGCGATAATAAACTGTATCGTGATTATGGATCCAAGTATTATTGACAAAAGTAGATTCCACGCATATTCGATATTTTCCCCTGTACCCATCGCCATCGGTATCTACTCCCGGGTTATCGTAGATCATCTCGGCCCAGATAGAATTCATACCAATATCATCAAAGTTAAGACTAGCATAATATTCTTCCGGAAATGAAGGATCAAATATCCGTTCATAGGCGTCACAATCTTCGTGGAAATTTTCACCCCCCATATAGGCATATGTCAAGGGTAACACTTCTCCGGGAGAAATATCAAAGGGACCAAAAGAGAGCAAGAAACGTGTATCGTAACCATCAGCAAAATCATATGCATTTGCGCCACGTTCCAGCCAGCCATCATATGTATTATCCTTTGCGCTAAACAATTGGTCATAATCAAATTCATCATGACTCATGATATAGTATTTATTTCTATCACCCATTGGCGTCCCGAGAAATCCGCCAAAATCTCTAAATGGCTGTTTCTCACTTCCGGCTTTTCTTGGACCAAAATCGAGGGCGGCATTACCGTTTGATATCCACCAATTAAATGAATATTTTAACGAATCAGATGGAGTCCTGACTACTCGCATAGCATTTATGCCATTGTAGCTTCCGGGACTAAAGGGACATCGATCCTGA
>JAAERC010000239.1 GCA_024230695.1 Candidatus Zixiibacteriota bacterium | reverse complement strand
ATATTGGACATTACTTATCTCCCGAATTGCTAATCAACTATTTTAGTATCAATAGATTCTCGTAAAAATTATATATCAATATGGAAACAGCAGGCGACTGTCAACAAAATTATATCAACAAAACTGCCAGCGGAGGGTCAGAAAAGAATATTAATTGAATTTAACAATAATTAGAATTTAATATATGCTGTAGCGGGAGATTCGATCTCGAAGAGTATTACGGGAGATACCAAGCATTTCAGATGTTTTAACTTGATTGGAACCAAAATACTTCAGGCATGCCGAGATCAAGGCTTTTTCAAGAGCCGATTCGAGGAAATAATAAATCTTTCCTTCGGAATTATTAATTAGCTTCGGCAGAACAGGCTCAATGATCTTACTGAATATTTCAATATAATCATCCTGGAGCGTATCCAGGTTAATCTCAATTTTTGTATCAATTTCAGTGTGAATTGGAAAATCCTGGGTATGAAGTATGTTGTCCTTTGACATCACACATGCGGTCTGGACATTGTTTTCCAGCTCTCTAATATTTCCGGGCCAGGGATATTTAGTAAGCATTTGAATTGCGTTGGCGGAAATCCCATTAATTT
>JAAERC010000238.1 GCA_024230695.1 Candidatus Zixiibacteriota bacterium | reverse complement strand
ATGGTTCTGATACAGATCCAAAACTTATATTGGGTGTTGATTTCAAATATGAATTTATGGATTATTATGATAAAAACGGCAAACAGCCAATGGATATGGCTTTTGGCGGATTCTTGGAATATGTTGATTATGGCGCAATATCTGTATTGGAATTGGGCGGCAATTATATCGCCTCAATTCCATATCGATTCAAATCTGGACGCAGGCTAATTCCATACGGCCGAGTCAATTTACGGTTGGAGTCAATTTCTGTAGATACTCCGGGAGGAAATAATGATTCCGATTTTAAATTCGGATTGAACCTTGGAGTGAAATACGAGTTAACTACTGAAATGAATTTATATGGTGAATTCCAGTTTGATGGGCTTTCAGGGCTTTTCCTCGGGCTTGATGTGAGAATGTTTTAATTGATAAAATAGATTTAATAAAGGAAGCTTCGGTTTTACGCCGAAGCTTTTTTATATCTTATGAATTATTTTGAAGCGATTCTACTTGGTGTTATTCAAGGACTGACTGAGATACTTCCGATCTCATCATCGGGGCATCTGGTTTTGACCGAACATATTTTACATCTAAAACAACCGGGTATCCTATTTGAGCTTATGGTACATTTTGGGACACTTCTTTCAGTATTAGTATATTTTCATAAAAAGATATTCGGTATGATAAAATCGGTTTTTGATTCGAGTAGAAGTGCCGAGCGTAAAATGGTCTATTACCTGATTGTTGGCACTATACCGGCAGTAATTGCGGCTTTATTGTTAGATGATTTTTTTGAGGAAGCATTTTCATCGCCGGTCATGACATCGGCAATGCTTCTGGTGACCGGACTGATATTACTATCGACCAAGTTTGCAAAATTAAAAAAACTAGAATTAAATATTCCGCGGTCTGTTATCATTGGAATTGGTCAGGCTTTGGCAATTATGCCCGGTATCTCACGATCAGGGACAACCATTTCAACCGGCTTATTTCTTGGTCTCAAACCGTATGAAGCGGCGGAGTTTTCATTTTTGTTGTCAATCCCGGCAATATTGGGAGCGATTGTTTTTAAATTTAAAGCCGTATTGTCATTAAATTCTGAGATTCTTGGACCGTATTTGGTAGGGACAATATTCGCGTTTCTAACAGGATTGTTTGCCGTTTATATTATGCTTGATTTGATTCGTAAAGGGAAATTTGTTTATTTTGGAATATATTGT
>JAAERC010000237.1 GCA_024230695.1 Candidatus Zixiibacteriota bacterium | reverse complement strand
TGGTTTGTCCAAATCTCCTGTTGTTGATGTTAAGGTTGCCGTGTTTTATGGTTCTTATCATGCTGTTGACTCATCCGATATGGCTTTTAAAATTGCCGCGTTGATGGGTTTTCGTGATGGTTTCATGCAATGTAAACCGGTTATTCTTGAGCCGATTTATAATGTCGCGATTGTTGTTCCCGAAGATTTCACCGGTGATATTATGGGTGACCTTTCGAGTCGTCGTGGTAAGATCTCCGGTATGGACCCTGAAGGCCGGTACCAGAAAGTCAAAGGCGCGGTTCCGCTGGCTGAGCTTTATAACTATTCTGTCGATCTGCGGTCGATGACATCCGGGCAGGGATATTATACCCGTGAGTTCTCGCACTATGAAGAGGTTCCTCGCGATATTACCGAGAAAGTTATCGCGGAGATCAAACTGTCGAAAGAAGAATAGTTTAGATATTTTGTAATTATTATATTTTATATAATCAAATAACCCGTCTTTTTGACGGGTTATTTTTTGTTTATTTTTGCTCCTCATTTTATATATTACTGATATGAATAAATTAAATAAAATAATATTTGATCCAATTGGGATAGTTCATACTCCATTCAAAAAACCAAAAGATACGCCGATCCAACCTCGTAAATCGGGTGGGGCAGAGGGGATGATCGAGATATATAATGAATATATCCCGGCTTTGGATGATCTTGATGGTTTTTCGCATATTTATCTGCTATTCCATTTGCATCTTTCAAAAGGATATGAATTAAAAGTCGTTCCGTTTCTTGATAACCAGAAACGTGGGCTGTTTTCAACCCGGGCACCGCGCCGCCCAAACCAGATAGGTCTTTCGATAGTACAACTTTTGCGAATCGAGAGTAATATTATATATATCAAAGATATTGATTTGATCGACGGAACTCCTCTTTTGGACATTAAACCGTATGTTCATACTTTTGACGAACAAACAGATATCAAAATCGGCTGGCTTGAAGGTAAAGCCGATGTGAATAAAACAGCTCGAGCCGATAATCGCTTTGATGATACCAAACATTGACGGTATTATATTTACTGTTTAACCCGAGATCACCACAGGTTTTCATCAATATCGGTCGGACCAGCGCAACCACCTCCCGGAATTGTTGTACTGGTGTTGGGCCAAATTTCTCCAGTTGATGGTTTATACGCCCAGCCACCTCGGGTTCCAACAATAACACCCCGAGTAAAACCTTCCACTATTGAATCAGGAGCATTGGCTTCATCCTGAAAGGGATTTTCCGGAATAGAAAATTGAATTACAACCCCAACAGTTGATATTGTATCAAGGTCGGGCCAGACGTTATTGCCGGTATTTACGATACTATTGGTATTAAATATTGATATTGCCTCCCGAAGACCACAAAGCGATGATCTGCAGGCGCTTTGCTGAGCTTCAGTGACGATATTATGATAAGCAGGCATGGCGACTGTGGCCAATATACCCAGAATGACTATTACCATAATCAATTCTATAAGCGTAAATCCCATATTGTGATGATTGTTTGTAATCATATTATTCAAAAAAAATAAAAAGTATAGATCTATTTTATTATTATCGTCTGAAATTTGGTATATTCCACCCACTTTTTGACGACAGATGCACCATCAGCTCCCATAAAATCCACGTACACGACCAATGTTATTCCTGTGAAAGTCCAGAATATGTCTTGTTTACGGGAATTCATGTTATGCCATTTTAATTACAATTTTACCACTAATATTTGTACCAAGAATTTTAAATGATCGTATAAATTCTCTATAATAATATATGTTTCATGTCGTTACAGCAAAATGGGTTCGTTTTACCAAAACAGGTTTTTTGGCCGATAAATGTGTAGTAAAAATGTAATTTCCATATCCCATAATTATCCATGTACACAAAGGTGCGAGTATAATTCAACAATGAATTGATGGGGAAATTGTATGGATAAATCTAATATTTCTATTGCAATAAGATAGCTGGGGTAGCCCACAGCTTGCTGTGGGGAAATAACTTCCGTCAGGAAAGGGTTCCTGACGGCAAAAAATCATTGATTAAATTAGTCAACGAAATCATTGATTAAGAGATTATTCGTTATTGAGATTGTACTATAAAAAATAACTAAGTTAAGAGAGATCAGGGGAGAGGATTTATTGTTTGGCCTCGATCATAAAATTGAGGTTGCCGATATAGTCACCGCCGCTGATTGCTTTGACCTGAAAACGGCTATATGGCGGGTCGGCAGTGTATCCATATCTTTCCAGCTGGGTCGGGTCGATATAGGCTCGATACATTCCGGGAACCAGACCGATGTAGAAATACTCGCCGTTGTTAAAAGTGATCAATTCGGTTTCCTTGCCGGTCATCTCATTAACAACTATTAGTCTGATACCGCCAATACCAACTGACCCATCTTTTATTTTACGGTCGATCTTGCCGGCTATCTCGCCAGCCGTGACAACCGGAATATTGACAGCCGTAACAGTATTTGGTTTTAGCATCACCCGGTAATTTTCATGCGCCGGAGTCAGCATCGGATTATCAAGACTGTATTGGTCGATTTCAACAAGGTAGGAGTCGTATGGTCTGAGGTTATCGTAAAAGGCAAATTTTTCTTCTCTATCGCGAATAACGCTGGCGCCGCCGATCCTGGTTTTAAGATCTGTTAATATTGTCTCGCCTTCATCAAGGATTCCATTGTAGTTATCATCTATAAACGGAGAGATAACAGCCGAGCCGGCACCAATACCATTTCGTTTAATAAAACGGAAAGATTTGGTGTGACGATTAAATCTGACCGAACCTCTTTGCATCTGATTGAATCCGACACTTCCGTGTGAATAAACTCCCCGGGATGTAAAATCGGCAAAGTCAGTTGACATATTGAAGGTCAGCATTATTGTTTTGGAATTAAAGGCTCGATTATCTTCAAGAGAGAGGGATATCTGACCACGTCTAAATATTCTTTTGTGTAAGTACAGCGCAATTTTAGAAAGTTTACTGGTCACATGATCATAACTTACGGCAATCTGCGGTCTTATTATATTAATTAATGAAGATGATACTATAATTTTGCTTAGGGAGGTGTTCTCGATTCTATTTGTGTGGATTGTCTTTCTGAAGTTACCGATATAATTCATGTGAGTCTTAAAGGCCATGACCTTTATCCCAATACTCATACCATTTGTATGATTAGTTAGATAATTATCACGAGTATATCGGAAACGCATTCCAATATAGTTTCTGCCAATTTTTATTGGTGATGTTACTGACAGCGATAAAGAGCTGACCTGATTCATACGATTGTTGAATTCATTTTTGTAATATTTTATATATCTCGCCGTCACACTGGCGATTGATACATTCCTCATACTCATATCAATCTGAGTCGCGTAATTCGAAGAGTGGGAAAGGCCAATAAGGACATTACCGAGCGGTTGATAAGTGGCTTCCAGAGCTGTGGTCGGTTTTTCCTCATCATCGTTACCAACCGGCATATCAGAACTCAACCCGATCGTTAGATTGCTGAATAAGCCATAAAGGCCATTCATCTGTATATAGTTTTTGTTACCGGTGCGATATTCTTGCTGTCCCGCGGCAAGAGTGTATTCGTATTCTTTTTTTGGAATAATATTAAAAGGAACAGTTGATAATTTTTCTTCGGTTCTGATTTCTCCGTTGGGACCAAACATTTTGAGGGTGATTTTTGTCCGACCATACTCGGTATCAACGAGGAAATTATATTCGCCGTTAGCATCAGTAGTGGTAAAATCGACCAGTTTGTTGTTAACATACAGCTCAACTTCCCATCCGGTGCCGATCCGATCACTTAAACTGATAGTCTGAAAATGTTTGCGTCGTGTCTGAGGGCGATTTGTAACTACCAGACCCTTAAGGCCTCGGGCGACATAATTGCCGGAGTTAACATCGCCTACTTCTACCTGAGTGATATATTTGTTATCGCTAAAGACATAGTGCCATTTGTAACTAATGGCATCAGTATTAATTCCTTCCTTCATACTGCCGGAGCCGTTAATAGCAAAATCACCATTAAATAACATGCTTCCGATACCGAGGTTTACATAGGTGTCGCCGCCCTCAAGGGGACTGCTGGAGACCATCCAATCGGCAACTCCACCCGCGAAAATTTCTTTTTCAGGGGATATTTCAAAGACGTCTTTTAAGGCGACTCTTGTTTCTCTTAGTTTTTTGTGGTCCTTTTGTCTTTTGAGTCTCTGATAAATAGGGAAGTCCTTTTCCAGCGGCATATAGATACTTAAATCAGAGAAATTGAAGAACATCTTCAAATTGAATATCTGTTCGAATAATTTTAATTTCAGATACAGATTATATTCGGTAACTACATATGATGAACTGTCAAGAACCATTTCTTTTCCAAAACATTTTGCTTTGTGTTTGGAAAGATTGATTTCATATTTGTTGTCTGTGGTAAGGAAATCGCCGGAAAAAACACCATGTAAAAAATCTTCGTTGATGTTAATTTCGAGAAGGACAAATAGTTCATTCATCGAAACATATAAATCGGTTCCATCATATAGAACAAAAATATCTTTTTGCATCAGTCGAGGAATATCCAGCTTGACTACGATCTCTTCGGTTTCCATAGACTGCGTAAAACCG
>JAAERC010000236.1 GCA_024230695.1 Candidatus Zixiibacteriota bacterium | reverse complement strand
TCAGGTGTATACCAATAATGACTCCCTCTATCTGTATAGAGTGATGCAAATAATCCTTTCTTTTCTATTACTTCACGAACCCCACGAAAACTGCTTGCTGTCCCTTCTTCGTCTACAAAAAACATTGAATAATGTTCAGATGTGGCGTCATCTAAGGTGATAATTAAATCCCATTTTTTTCCCTCTACCCATTCATGTGTCGAGCCGTCCTGATGGATCAGCATCCCTGGATAGGGGGCTCGGGGACGGCGCTTCCGGTGCTTGCCACGTTTGGGTGCCTTTTCCACCAAATTATTTGCCTGCAGTTTATTCTTTACCCAGGTATAACTTCGTTGACCACCATGGTGACTTTTATAAAAACTGAAAAAATGTTTCACATTGAAACCTTCATACCTGTTTCTATACATCTGTGTCAGTTTTATCACCTCATCCACTGGCGCTCGTCTGTGGGACTCTTGTGACAATCGCTTGTCAATAAGACCATCAAGCCCCTCATCTTCATAACGGTTAATATACCTGCGAAATGTCCTTTCATGAACACCAAGCAATCTGGATGCTTCTTCCTGAGTAATTTTCTTGTTTGTCCAGCCTTCATATGCTTCTTCAAATCTCATTATCCGGATCTCCTGTAACAATTCTGTTCGTCTCATGGATATCACCTCCTTGATATCCATTTCGACCGGACATATCATGTGCTACATAACCGGACATTTTATTTGCTTCTAACAACCGAACAATTATTAGTTGACATGTCCCATTTTGTCAAAAATGATAAACAAAAAAACTACAATAGGCAATATTTGTCTAAAATTAAGCAGGTTAACACATAGAGCATAATTCTTTGAGTGTCACATATCTACTTATTTAACAATCAAGAATCAGTGAATATAATTACAAAATCTTAATTTTTCCGGATAGTATTAAAAATCATATCATTTTTCAACAAAATATAAATGTCAGCAGAAAGAGTCGGGGTAAAAGGTGTCGGTATATGGTCATCAAATCCAAAATGGATTTCCAAATGCCTGAATGTGTGATAATTTTCCAGAAATATGTATGCTTTATTGATTTATCTTAATAAATCGCATGCAAACGCATCTGTGGATTGATTGTTCGAATTTCCGGTTTGTCCGGGTGGGGTAGGGGGGTATGGTTTCTCTATACCTTTTATA
>JAAERC010000235.1 GCA_024230695.1 Candidatus Zixiibacteriota bacterium | reverse complement strand
TGACAGCGTGTGAAGTAAGACGTTTCTCGGATGGTGAAGTATTTGTTCAGATCAATGAAAATATTCGCGGTGCCGATGTTTTTATTGTCCAATCAACCAACCCACCCGCCGAAAACCTGCTGGAACTGATGATTATGTCCGAGGCCGCCAGACGAGCATCAGCGGCACGTATTACCGCTGTGATCCCATACTTTGGTTATGCCCGAGCCGATCGCAAGGATCGACCCAGGGTGGCAATTACCGCTAAACTGGTAGCCAACCTGATTGTTAAGGCCGGTATTAATCGTGTCCTGACCATGGATCTGCATGCCTCACAGATTCAGGGATTTTTTGATATTCCCCATGACCACCTTTATTCATCGCGGGTTTTTAATGATCATCTTGGAAACTTAAGACTTCGGGACCTGATGGTTGTCTCGCCCGATGTTGGCTCAATTAAAATGGCCCGGGCATTTGCCAAAACGGTCCATGCCGATCTGGCTATCATTGATAAAAGACGGCCGAAGGCGAATCAAGCGGAAGTCGTTAATGTTATCGGTGATGTTAAAGATAGAAACATTATAATCCGTGATGATATGGTTGATACCGCTGGGTCTATCTGCCGGGCCGCAGAGGCGCTGGAGCAAAATGGTGCCAGAGATATTTTCGCTTGTTGTACTCATGGAGTCCTTTCGGGCGAATCAATAAATAGAATTAATGATTCAAGTATAAAAGAAATGATTATATCAGATTCAATTGATGTTGGTGGGAAAGAACTTTCCAGCAAGTTTAAGATTTTATCGTGCGCAAATTTATTTGGCGAAGCGATTATGAGGATATCCGGTGAAAAATCGGTCTCATCGCTGTTTAATGATTTGCCGATATAAAAATGAAATATTTTTTTGGAGGTTTGAAGTAAAATAAGATGAAAGAGATTACTCTGGTTTGTGAAAAAAGAGAGGGAACGGGAAAAGAGATAGCCCATAAGGTTCGTCAGGTTGGTAATATTCCTGGAATCATTTATGGCCCTGAGATTGATCCGGTTACTGTTGCTGTCAAAACAAGCGAATTATCTAATCTGATTCGACGTGAAGGTCGCACCAATATGCTGATTGATTTAAAAGTCAATGGTGAAGGTGCACCACGTAAAGTTATCATAAGAGAACTTCAGCGTGACCCGGTAACAAGTACCCCCAAACATATCGATCTGTATCAGGTCTCACTAAAGAGAAAACTGAATATATCAGTCAAGGTGAATCTGGTTGGTGAAGCTGATGGTGTTAAAAATTCCGGCGGTATTATGCAACAGGTTAGACGTGAAGTTGAGATCGCCTGTTTTCCAACTGCTATTCCGGATACAATTGAATTTGACGTTTCCGAGATGGCAATTGGTGATTCGATTCATGTTGAAGATATCGAACTTGAGGGTGTCGAGATTATGACCGAAAAACGGCTAACAATCGCTACTGTTGTTCCTCCAACAATCATCAAGGTTGATGAACCTACTGAAGAAGAGCTTGAAGAGGGCGAAGAAGGTGTTGAAGGCGAAGAAGGTGCTGAAGGTGCTGAAGGCGCTGAGGGCGAAGCCAAAGCTGAAGATGGCAAAGATGCTAAAGAAGGAAAACCGGCTGAGAAAAAGAAATAGAACGAAACATATTGTAAATTTGTCATACAATATTCAGCCGTTGAGATATAAAAAAAGCCACTCATTCGAGTGGCTTTTTTATTGCCTGCCTATAAGTTGGGTAGCCATGCAAAACCGGGAGCCCAGCGCCCCTGCGGTTTCAACAAATCAATTGTGGTGCCCCACAGCTTGTTATAAATCCTGAGATAAACGAAGGGCTGTGGGTTAGAGTTGTAGATCAGGAGCTCAGCGCTTCTGTCAATAATTGTGGGTGGCGCACCCCTTGGGGTGCGGAAATGTTCCAATCCTTAAACGTCATTCCCACCCCAACACAACTTCATTCCCGCCCTACCACAACGTCATTCCCGCGCACGCGGGAATCCAGGTTGATTATAATATGTGATTGACAAATTAGGCCGGGGTGGCCTACCATTCAGTGTAGGGTTCATACAATTTCACTACAACATCACACCTAAATTTGTTGTCTCATTTCTTATAGTTGAATTAATTACGGAGATTTAAAATTGACATTCAAATTTAATTGCATTAAGAAACCCATCACAAGCGGATAGGCTACCTAATTTATGAAAAAAACAAAAAACGGGAAAGCAAACCCATTTTGCTGTAACCAAAGGCGGTGAAACCGCTTATAAGGAATTTATTTGGGCCAAATTGGGAAACTGTACAATACATTGGTAGTAAAATTGTTTACGCGGCAGATGGTGACGTCTGCCGTGCACATTTAACATAAAGGCTAAAACAGATGAAATCTGTTACATCATATCATATGGATCAATATCAATGACTAATTTCACACTAGAGGGCAAACCAAAGTTTGGTTCCTTCTGTTCCCAATCATACAACAGATGTGTGAATTTTGTGACCTGTTTGGTTTTGATAAACAGATGCCGACGGTACATTCCCCGCAGACGGTACAACGGACATGGTGCCGGACCGAGAATAAATATTTTGACACCCGAGTCCTTGATTTTGTTTTCCAGATTTTGTCTAAAAAGCATTGAGTACTTGATTGACACATCTTCTTTTTTGGAGGCAACACGAAAATTTACCAAATGCGAAAAAGGAGGATACAATAAAGCTTTTCGAGATTCAATCTCACGCTCATAAAAGGTATCATAATCCTGACGAGCGGCATCATCGATCAAATCCAGATTTGGATTATATGTCTGGATCACGACCTCGCCCGGGATTATCCCACGGCCGGAGCGCCCCGACACCTGAATTAATTTGGCAAACAGTTTTTCTGGAGCGCGAAAATCAGGCATATCCAGACCGATATCGGCATTTAACACTCCGACCAGTGAGACATCAGGAAAATCAATTCCTTTGGTCACCATCTGCGTTCCAAGAAGAATATTATATTTTTTGTCGGCAAATTCGGACAATATCAAATGCGCGCTATCTCGGCCGGCGGCGCTATCGGAATCAAGCCGGGCCAGTTTGGCATCATCGAACAGTTTTGAGATAACCTCTTCGATTTTCTGGGTTCCGGTTCCGACATAATCGAGTTTATCACTTTGGCAATTGGAGCATAGATTATAGGAATTATCTATGTGGCCACAGAAATGACACATAAGTTTTCGACCGCTTTTATGATAGGTCAAACTGATTTGACAATGTGGACATTCGGGGGTAAAACCGCATTGCGCACATCTGATACGAGGCGAAAATCCCCGGCGATTCAGATAAAGGATCACTTGGTTATTCTTACGAAACGAATCTTTTATTTTGGAGATCATTGTTGATGAGAAAAAAGGATTATCATACAATGGACGTTCTTCTTTCAAATCTATCAGCCGTGTTATCGGGAGTTTTGTTTTTTCGGGACGATGGGTCAGTTTAAGTATTTCATAACGTCCTTTTTTTGCGTTGGAAAATGATTCCAGCGATGGTGTCGCGGTACCCAGAATAACCGGGATACTGGATATTTTGGCCCGCATCACAGCGGCATCGCGCCCCTGAAAACGGGGGGAGGGATCATCCTGTTTGTATGATTCGTCATGTTCCTCATCGACAATTATTAAGCCAAGGTTTTCTAACGGCGCAAATATTGCCGAACGAGCTCCAATGACGATCTTGTACTGTCCCGCCTTGATATTCTGCCAGACCTGTAAACGCTCTTTTGGTTTGAGAGCCGAATGTAATAGCGCGATATCATCGCCAAAAAATGACTTGAAATATGACAATAAAGTCCCGGCCAGAGCGATTTCTGGAACCAGTACCAATACAGTTCCGCCGTTTTTTATTACTTCGCCGGCAATATGGCAATACACCAATGTTTTGCCCGATCCGGTAATGCCATATAATAACCAGGGAGAAAATTTGTCTAAGTTTGTATTAAGTGTATTAATTACAGTGGTTTGACCACTGTTTGGTTTTATATCAGAAACATTCGCCCTCGGCTTAAAATACCCAAAGGGGCTCTGTCCCTTTCTTTCAGACGATTCATTAAGCTTCTTGCCTGAGTCGACCCATGATTCTTTTAAGACATCATTTTTTAGAAGTTTTTCCAGCAATCCAGATTCAAGTTTATTTAAAATCGTAATATCTCTGGTTACCAATTTTCCAGTTGCTTCGATTTTTTTCAATGTCTTGTCGGGAAGCGGATGCTTTTGTATCAATGTTTCAAAATTCTCGGAAGGAATATAAAATGGTTTTTTTAGTTTTCTAAGATTTGGCGGGATCGCCGCATTAAGAGTATCGCCAATACCGGCATAATAATATTCCGACATCCAGAGCAAAAAGCGGAATAGTTTTTTTTCAAAAAGTGGTGTTTTGTCAACTATTTCATGGATAGTACGAAGTTTTTGTGATGGACAAGAAGTCGCTTTCTCAATAAAATATCCAATCAGGTTTCTTCTTCCAAATGGTACAATAACTCTTTGACCGGGATTTAATTTTGAGAATAGTATCTCATCACATTTATATGTGAATAATTTTCGTCCCGTATTGGGAATCGCGATATTTATTAAAACAGTATTCATTTCAAAAAAAAGGGCAGGTCAAAAGACCTGCCCAATAGAAATAATTTTCAGACGGTTAGCCTTCCAGTTCCTTTATTTTTTCGATCACTTCGTTGGCCTTGTCAGTCATTTTTTCATTATCATACAAGCTTAAGAGAACTTCCCATAATTTCTTGTCATTGGGATCCAATTCAGTCGCTTTTTCATAAGGGACAATTGCCTCTTTGAATGTTTTCAATTGAATATAGCTATTGCCAAGATTAATCCAAAAATCAATTATCTGTGGAGACATCTCCGTCAGTTTTTTAAATTTTGGCGCAGCCTCTTCATAATTACCAAGGATCATTGTAACAACGGCACACTGTTCTAAAGCAACCATATCGCTTTCATCCAATTCCGCCGCTTTGCAAAAATACTGGGCTGATGAATCCAGTGATGCATTTTGTAATGATTGATATTTTGTCGCTTCAGTTTCATTTTCATTTTGTCTGAAATGTTTGGTAGAATCAGAGTAATCTTGCGAGTTGACCAGCCATATCGTGCCAATATCATAATATGCCGAGGCGAGCGATGAATCGATTGAGATAGCTTTGTGGTTATAGGCTAAAACCGAATCAAACATCTGCAAATTATTAAAGCAGACAGCAGTATTAAGGATTGTATTGATATCATCAGGTACCAATTTCAGCAGTTTCCCGAAGAAAAGAATTGAGTTTTCCCAGTCTTTTAATTGGATATAAGAATATGCAATTGACTGAACCAGATTGACTTGTTCTGAGTCAATGGCATAAGCCTGCCTAAAATAATATAATGCCGAATCGGTATTATCTATCCGGTCATATAATAGACCCAATCCTTCCAATGATTTGCCATCAGCAGGATTAACAGCGGCTGTGATTCTGAAAAATCCCTTGCCAGTATCAGCAACCGCATTTAGTTCGGTAATGGCCGCCGCTAATTCAATTGAATCGGCGGCATTGGCAACGTTTGGTTTGAATTCTTCATCCAAACGTCCAATTATTGTAACACCCTGGTTATAATTTGTACCCCATAATCCTTTAATAATTGAATCAACAACTGTTTGGAAATCATCGCATTTGGATTTTAATTTCTTTTTAACTTCTTTACTATCACATGCGAGACTCATTGAATCATAACATGCCGTCATTTTATTATAAAAATCAATTTTTCCATCAAAACTGTATTCCCGTGAGGCATACTCTGCATATATATTTCCACGATAGAAATAAGCCTCTGGAATCATGCCATAGTC
>JAAERC010000234.1 GCA_024230695.1 Candidatus Zixiibacteriota bacterium | reverse complement strand
GGTTAAAAATATGTTTGGGCTGATTCCGGGGTTCCGTAAGGCGAATTATCATAAACAGTTCCCCAAACCAAAAGATTTTGCGCAGGTGATAGTTGATATTTTGTCCCTCTGCCCGCCTGGATTAACAATTATGGACGCGGTATTATCTATGGAAGGCGAAGGACCATCATCGGGACAGGGGTATTGGACAAATATGCTGATAACATCGGCTGACCCGGTGGCAGTTGATGCGGTAGCCTCGGAAATAATAGGTCTCAAACCAGATAAAGTTCCGGTAACCAAAGCGGCCTCGGATGCCGGACTTGGTATTGGGTATATCGAAGCAATAAAAATAATCGGGAAAAGCCTTGAATCAGCCAAAGTCTCTGATTTTAAACTGACCTCGAATCGGACGATGGAGCTGATTCCAAAGTTTCTGGTCAAAATCATCGATCCGCTTATTTGGGTTCGTCCTGATATCGACCAGGCTCTTTGTTCCAACTGCAATACCTGCGTAACATCTTGTCCGGTAGGCGCTATGGATGCAAAAGACAAACTTGCCCCGGTGATTGATTACGATCTTTGTATTAACTGCTGGTGCTGTCATGAACTTTGTCCAGAGGATTCTGTATATATCAGTAAATCATGGCTCGCCAAAAAATTTATACGTTAAATCATTTTAGCGCAATTCCTGCGCCATTACAGATTTCCCTTGACAAACTCGTTGATATTTAATAGCTTGGGGATAAGCAGAAGTTGCGATGCCCTAAGAGGATTTTAGAAGAACAGATTAATATATTTTAGATTAGCAAAATAATGTTGGGCATAGAAATCAATAAATGCCCGTTTAGTTAAATAAGGAGGCTGATATTATGAAGATGGCCAAGATTTTTACGGTGCTGTTAACGCTCGTCCTGGCTGTTTTTTGCTTGAACGGACAATTTACATTTGGGGCTGATCCTTGGGACGAAACTATCGTTACGGATGGTGGCGATGGCGGCGATCTTGATGGGGCCAACCCAAGTAATCCTGATGATGGCACAGATAACCCTAACAGGGCCGGCTCTGTTGCGCCCGAAGCACAACCAGATAATATGTTTATCATTGATCTCATTGAGTTTACTTTAAGAACCAGTATCTTTATGTAAAGTAAATGTTTTACCGTTGTGCCTTGGTTTTGTTAAAAAATCAAGTAAAGTAAAAAAATAGTTAACACAAGCTAGCCCGAAAGGGCATAAAAAGAAAGATTTTATGAGCCTTACCTCACGTCAAAAAAAAGGTTTTGATTGCAGGCTTTTGGAAATCGAAGAGTTATTCCGCCAAATTAGACTTGATATAGCAAGAGATGCATTAAAAAACCTTCGTGAAACTGATTATAGTCCTGATGGGTATGAGTTGGGTCTATATAAGATGCTTGAGGCATGGGACCTTTATACTACCGGGGAATACTCAAAATCAATAAAACTGTGCGAAAAGGCCAATCGGTTATTGGCCTCATCCGCTTTTCATGGTCGTGTTGGCCGGATTCAATGGTTATTATATAAAAATTATTCCGCTCTTGGCAATTTGAATCGGGCAGAGATCTGTATTCGCGATGCCTACGCATTTTTCCGCAGGATTGATGATAAAGATGGTATGATTGATGCCCTTAATGGATTGGGTAAATTAGCTTTTATAAAATGTGATTTTAAGAAGTCCGCCCAATATATTTATGATTCAATTGAATTATCAAAAGGCGATAATATTCGTATGGCGCAATTGATTGGTAATCTGGGTCGTATTGAAATTCATTCCGGCGATTGGAAATCCGCTGAACATAATTTAAAAACAGCCCTTAAATTGGCTCATGAGCTCAAACAGCCATCATCTGTAATAAGAAATCATTTATCGCTTGGGTATCTTCACTTAAGACAAAGACAATTTATTTTGTCCGCCCGTGAATTGAAGTCGGCATCAATGATGATTGAAAAGAGTAATCACAGTCGAGAAAATATCATTCTAATGGAATATGAGGGCGAGCTGGCATATGAAATGGGCGACATTGTCGGTGCCAGAAAAATCCTTACCAAAGCTTTGGATCTTAGTCGCGAACTTGCTGGCGAATCCACCTTGGTAACCCAAATCGCAAGACGTTTGGCTCTGGTGGAGCAGGCCCTCGAAAATCTTGACGATGCTCTTCGGATTGGCCAAAAAGCTCTGGATTTATCAATTCGTTTGGAAGAAAAAACTGAAATCGGCCTATGCCGTATAGTAATCGCGGAAGTATTTGCATCAAAGAAAAACTATAATTCGGCTCTTGATTATTGTCAGGAAGGTCTTGAGACCATTCGAGAGGTCGGCGATAAATATGATTTGGCCCGAACATTGTTAATAGTGGCTAAAATTTATGCTGAATCGGGTGAGAAGAATCGTAATACTGTCATAAAATTGTATGATGAAGCTTTTAAGCTTTTTAATACGTTGAAACTTTTCTACTGGTCCGCGGAATGTCGTTTTAAACAAGGAATATTCTGTTGTGAACATGCGAATATTTCTCGCGGATTCAAAAGCTTATATGAAGCTGAAAAGATATTTGAAAAAATCTCAGAACGGACCCGTATTCGTTCGATTCAATTGTATATGCAGGAATTATCCAAGTTGGCGGTAAATGTTTCATTGAGCCCTGATAATGAATATAAAATTTTTGGGAATTATTTTAGTGAACGCGAATATGGTGATATAAAAGCTGGTCAAATCGAGGAGATATTAAATATCCTGGCCGCGCGCACCAAAGCTGAACGCGTTATTATTTACAGTATAGGACAAAACGAGACGGAGATCATTTCTCAGTCTAATTTGTCACGTCATCAGCAGAAAAAATTTGAAAAACAGTTTGAGGAGTTATTGGGCGAGGAGATCAGCAGTGATAATCCGACCCTGATGTTTGATACTCGCCGCGACCCATTTATTAATGATCTGCTTCAGACTGAAAACAACAAAGTGATATCCAGTGTCCTGGTTACACCATTGAGACTTAGAAAAGAAATCACCGGTTATTTGTATCTTGATAGATTGTCATCAAATGGTACCGTAAAACCATTTGGACAAAATGAATTGAATTTTGTGGTTGGCTTTGCTGATTTGATCTCTTTTAAGCTGGCCGAATATGATAAAACCGTCCTCGAAGAAGATAATAAAAGACTCAAAGCTCAGCTTCTTGAAAAAGCGACCTTCCCCAATATTATCACCCAAAGCAAATTATTACTTGAAATGCTTTCACGAGTTCAGCAAGTTGTTGACTCCGATATTTCATTATCGATAGAGGGTGAAACCGGATGTGGCAAAGATTTATTGTCAAAAACTATTCATTATAGTTCCAATCGTCGCGACAAACGGTTTATTTCGGTTAACTGCGCGGCACTGCCCGAATCATTACTTGAATCAGAACTGTTTGGATATAAAAAAGGTGCTTTTACCGGTGCCGATAGAGACAAAACCGGACTTTTTGAGGAAGCCGACAATGGTACATTTTTCCTCGATGAAATTGCTGATATGCCTCTGTCAATTCAGGCCAAGGTCCTTCGGATCCTTGAAGAAAAAGAAATCGTCCGTTTGGGTGAGACCAAACCTCGTCAGGTGAATGTCAGAATCATTTCAGCGACAAACAAAGATCTAAAAGTTGAGATGGAAGGCGGACGTTTTCGACAGGATCTATACTATCGTTTAACAGCATTATGCTTCAGGATTCCACCGTTACGTGAAAGACGCGAAGATATTCCGCTTCTTATCAGACATTTTGCCGGAGATAAAATTAAGTTTACTCCAGATACGATGAAAATGATGGTTGCTTTTGACTGGCCGGGAAATGTTCGCGAGCTTGAGAATGAAGTCAAAAAGTTAGTATTGTTGTCTGGTGACTCCAGCATGGTTGATTCAACATTGTTGTCGAGTAAGATCACTAAAGCATCCGGTAAAGATGGCAGACACGAACTTGAAATAAACACCGACATTGATTTTGATGACAAATTCTCACTTTATGATTATCTGGCCGAGTATGAAAAAAGGTTTATTATCAAGGCCCTGCGTGATCAAAATGGTGTTAAAAAACATGCGGCCGCGTTTCTGAATATCCCGGAATCGACTCTGCGACTTAAGATAAAACAGTACAATATCGATTCGGCTGGGATAAATTCTGTTAATTAGTATTTGATTCTGTTTTTTTTAAAATAATTATTAAAAAATAAGTCACAGTGTGACCAATTATGCTTGCATTGGAATAAAAATATTTATTATCTTTACATTAGAGAATGTTTGACCGAAAACTATATTAGTTCGCCAGCAAGAATCATACTTTGGAGGTGATTAATTATGGGTGGCAAAGTTCCGCAAAAAAAAGAGGTTAAAAAACCTAAGAAGAAAAAGAAAAAAGAGAAAAAAGAAACAAGTTAGTTTTTATAAGCCCTCGCTTTGGCGGGGGCTTTTTTTATTAAGGTTTTCAAAGTATTTTTTTATATATCCAATTCCGTCACTCTCAAACAATTTGGCATTTGTGATATTTTGTGAAATTGATTTTAGAATTGTTATTTCAGGTTCAATTTTATCAGGAGACTGTTTCCATACTTCTAATAAATTCTCCGCCACTTTATCATAAAATTCGGCAGCCTTAATAAGATTTTTATTTCCATTACTTATTTTTCTTAAATAATCACGCGCATAACATCTGGCTGAGAAATAATGGGATGAATAATATTTGGCTAACGACACAAGATCAACACCGATATTTTTTATACCTCCGGATTCAACCAACAAAGCCCATCGATCAAATATCTGAGACCACATATCATAGGCCAATAGGCCGTTTTGGTACTTTGGTCGTTCGGTCCATTCATTCTGTTCAGCATGAGCAACGGCGGTTTTTAAAGAGTTTGATATTACTTCATCCTTAGAACTCTCATTTGGCTTTGTGGGGATGGCGACTGAAAGAATATCAATTCCATTTTTACCAAGTTTATTGTAGGGAAATACTAATTTTTCACCTGTATTTGATAATGCGGAATATGAACATCTATCTTTATCATAACCGATTATTAATCCCCATTCGGCTTCCTTTAAATCCCATACGATTGCAGGTGAATTATTTTCTAATCCATCTATTATTGAGGCATGAGCCTTTAATCTGACTTCTTCTTCTATAACTTCTTCATTCCACAAACGACTGTAATATTGATTATGAAATCCGCTCTGTTTAATTGCCTCCGATAAAATTGTTTTAAAATCAAAAATTGACATGGCGCTGGGACACATCATCTCATTTATCCAGATTCTAAAGGCAAATCCGCTGGCCCCCATCAACCAGATTGGATCAAAATTGTCAGTTTTATAGTTCAGAGCTGTCGCCAGGCTGGCAATATATGAATGTACTATTCCAGGTTCATTTCTTTCTATCGATGTTTTATCAACAAACCATTTTATGGTATTCAACGATTTTGGAATCATACTTCCTCCCTATCATATTATATAAGATTTACTAAATTTATAAGCATCGATATATAAAAAGCAATATTTAATTGGATGGTGAGGAATAAAAAGATATTAGTTATTTATTAACTTACATCATGCGTTTTTGATGTCTTAAGAAGTAGATTATAAGACAAAAACCAGATGGGAGCCAATATTAATGTAACAGCAATGGAATGCTTATCAAATAAATCTGATGGAGTTGGCAACAGGTCCAATCTGAATTCGTTTTTCACTATTGTTTTAGTTGTTATTCAATTTCAGATCATCAACGGGCATTTATAAAATTTCCTTTATCCGACTATACACCAAGAGCCAATGCCGCATCTTCGTAATCATCGGAATTTACCCAAAAAAGATAACAGAACGATCCGGCTCCGCCACTTAAACCACTTCCGGCATGGATATTGATTTCGGCGGCGGTTAACTTTTGGTGAAGTTCAACGATGGCCCCTACCTCATCATCACCCTGAGCCATAAAAGCTCTTTTAGGACCGGTCAGTTTAACTTTGGCCTCAAGTGCCGCCTGTCGCAAAATCTCAACATCCTTAACAACAAAATCTAATTGAGATCTGCCTCCCCCAAGCGGAAAAGCGACAAAAGCTTCAAGACTGACTCCTTTTTGACGAAAGTGTTCTAATAGCCAGTATCCTTTTCCATGTTTGTTATCAACAATTGTATGATAATAATTGGCTCGTTTGATAGATAACGTCATTAATTATCTCCTTGCCTAAAAATAAATTATTCAAATCAGTTTGGGTGTGCATATATTATACGGGAGAAATCTGTTTATTACAAACAAATTTAATTTGATATTTTTGATTTAAATCAATTTTGTCTCGGATTCATGCTATTATATAAGATCAAAAGAATTCTTGAAATAATGGAATTTTAATACGTAGAAATAGTAATATGGTTATTAACAGGATTGGGACGGGATTTTAGATAATAATGGCATCAATTCAAATAAAATACAAATGAGGGCAATAAAATGAGCGAGTTATTGGAACATTCGGATAAAAGAAAAGAATTATTAAAACATATGATTTTGCAGCTTCATAAAGGCGAAGCACCTGAAGCGGTCAAGGCTCAATTGACACGAATTTTGGGTGAAATTCCATATGATGATGTTGTTGTTGTTGAGCAGGAATTAATTGAAGAAGGTCTTCCGGTCGATGATGTTCTAAAATTATGCGATATTCATACGGCTGCCCTGAAAGGAAAGATAAGTCACAAAGGAGCCAAAACGGCGCCGGCCGGGCATCCTGTTCATACATTCAAAGAGGAAAACCGAGCGCTTAAGTGGGAAATAGACGCACTTGAAAAACTATACAAACAAATACCAAAAATCGATCAATCCGACAGTCCGACTGATATTATTGATCAAATCAAAGTTCGTTTTCAGGCGTTAAGTGACGTCGAAAAACATTATTCACGCAAGGAAAATCTTCTGTTCCCATATATGGAAAAGCATGGTATTGATGGTCCTCCCAAAGTGATGTGGGGCAAACATGATGAAACCCGTGAACTCCTTAAAGCCGCCTTTGAGTCTCTGGGGCAATCCAGTGAGTCAAAAACCGATGAATTCAAAACGGTTATTGATCTGGTGCTGAAACCGGCATCAACTTCAGTTGAAGAAATGATTTTTAAGGAAGAAGAAATTCT
>JAAERC010000233.1 GCA_024230695.1 Candidatus Zixiibacteriota bacterium | reverse complement strand
CTTGATTAATGATTCTCATCAGGTAGAGGTTTTGGCCGAGATAGGAGTTGCCTTATTACTATTTGGAATAGGTATAGAACTTTCTTTAAGGAAACTACAGCGTCTTTGGAAATTGGCGATTGTCGGCGGCCTACTACAAGTTGGATTAAGCACCATCGCCTCGTTTTTCATTGCTAGAATGATGGGACTTTCAAATAACCCCGCTTTTGTTATCGGAGTAGTTGTAGCTCTTTCCAGTACAGCAATTGTACTTAGAGGATTACAACAACGGGGGGAGGTTGATGCGCCGCACGGTAGATTGATTCTTGGGATCCTTGTTTTTCAGGATTTTGCGGTTGTGCCGATTATGCTAATTATTCCACTCCTCACTGGAATAGATATTAATGCCGGATTATTTCTTATTACTCTTATAAAATCGATTGGAATAGTCGTGGTTGTTTTGCTTATGGCATTATTAATTGTACCACGAATTCTTAAGTTAGTTGCAAAGACCAGGCAAAGGCAACTGTTCGTTCTTGCCGTTTTCTTGATGTGCATGGGAACTGCATGGCTGGTAACAAAGTCCGGTGCCTCGCTGGCGGTAGGAGCCTTCCTGGCTGGACTGGTAGTTTCGGGAAGTAAGTTTAGACATCAAGCGTTGGCTGATATATTCTCATTTAGGGAAGTATTTGCCAGCTTGTTTTTTGTTTCAATTGGCATGTTGCTTTCTCCGGCCTTAATTTTCAGTAATTATCCTGCAATAATCGGGCTCTTATTGGCGATTTTATTAGGTAAGTCGCTTATCGTCTTTATTGCCGCCATTATTATGCGAATGCCATTACGAGTAAGTTTAATAGCGGCGCTGGCATTGGCACAAATCGGCGAGTTTTCGTTTATCCTTCTCTATTCAGTGAAAGGAACCGGTTTGATTTCAGGTGATCTTGAGAACACCTTGGTCTCTGCGGCAATACTCTCAATGCTTATTACGCCATTTGCCATGTCTTTTGGCCCAAAATTGGCAACAGGACTTGGAAAATTCAAGCGCCTAAGGAAATTTATGGAAGTTGATTCTGCCGAAGACGCCAAGGATTCAATTGGTAAAATGCAAAACCATACGATTATTTGCGGATATGGTTTTGCGGGCAGAGAATTGGCCCAAGTACTCGAAAACAATTATCTTCCCTATGTAATTGTAGATATCAATATTGAGAATGTCAAACGGGCCTCTAGTGAAACAGGCAAAGCCGTATTTGGCGATGTTACCAATTCCGACGTACTCATAAAAATGGGAATAGAAAAAGCAAGCGAGTTTATGATACTAATTAATGATCCTAGTGCTTCAGAGCTGGCAGTAAAAGTAGCT
>JAAERC010000232.1 GCA_024230695.1 Candidatus Zixiibacteriota bacterium | reverse complement strand
TTTGATTACATTCGTTTTTACATTCGTCTTGACTTTGAAATTAAATTTAATTTAGTTGATTTTGATGATATTCGAATAGATATTGAGTTTAAAGATATTTGTAACAAGGAGTTTTGCCTTAGAGCCAGGAAAACGGAAGTCTCTGGCGACTTTGAATATATATATGAGGAGATTTTAGAATTCGGGATCAATCGTAAAGCACTTTTGCCCGACGGATTTGGCCGAATTGAGTTTTCTGTGACCGTAACTGACGGCGATAAATTGATAGAGAAATGGCCAACCGATGGATGGATAGCGGTAGATATTCCCGAGCGCGAAAAGGAAATATTTTGGCAGGTTTAATAACGGAGTAATAATATGAATTCATTTTTTGGCGATGAGGATAAAAATAAGAATGATCAGGATATTCCCGGGTTGGATGATTCAAATGAGGGATCATCTAAATTTCCAGGATTAGATCATGACCGAGGAGTTATAGCGGCAATATTATCATATATCCCGTTTTTATGTTTGATTCCACTTATTCAAATGAGGGATAATGAACAGGCTAGATTTCATAGCAGGCAGGGTTTGGTACTATTTCTAATTGAACTGATTGCTGTGTTGTTTCTTATTCCGGGATTGTCATCATTAATTTGGAAAACAGTCTTGATCGTGGCTCTGGGAGCATCAGTGGCCGGTATTATATTTGGATTACAGGGGAAGATGTACCGTATTCCTTTTATCAGCGATATCTCAGATAAATTAAAACTATAATTTCGTTTTAAACTTCAGTCTCTGAACATCTATGAAATTTAACGGTTTTTCAAAGGAATCTATATCATTTCTAAATACTGTCCACAAAAGAAACAGTAAGGAATGGTTTGAAAAAAACAGAGATAAGTATGAAAAACTACTGTTAGAACCATTTCGAATGTTGGTGGGCGAGTTGGGCGAGGATATGTTAAAGATCGACTCTGGTTTCGAGGTTCGACCGCAGATAAATAAAACAATTTCAAAAATATTCAGAGATACTCGATTTTCCAAAGATAAATCAATTTTCAAGAAGGCGATCTGGCTGACTTTTAAAAGACCCTCAAAAGACTGGAAAGATGCGCCGGCCTATTTCTTTGAATTAATGACCGATTCATATAGATATGGTTTGGGATATTATTCGGCGTCGAGAAATACAATGGATATTTTCAGGGAATCAATTAATAATTATCCAAAGCAATTCGCCAAAGCTGTCTCATTTTATTCTGGCCAGTCAGCAATTGAACTAAAAGGAGATAAATACAAGAGAGCCTTGATTTGCGAACACCCCGAATCTATTCAAGATTGGTATCAGCGGAAAAGTTTTTATCTGGTTTGTACAAAAAAGATTGATAACACGCTTTTTTCCACCAAATTGAAATCCGAAATAGCAGATAATTTTAAAACCCTGGGTCCATTTTACAAATATCTTCAAAAACATATTCAAACAAAAACTCCTTAGATCATATTACTGAATAACAAGACATTTTCTCTCATTTTTAATTTTTTTATCCATATAATTGCTATTTGAAGTAATCTCATCAATTTTATCAGTGTTCTACTGATTTTTTTGATTTTTTATAGGAAATTAATCGTTTTTTCTTTGCAATGAAATTCCTAAGATATGCGCAATGAATTGCAGTTATTATGATTGTTCATTCAGTTTTGTAATAAATAAGCATATTATAATAATTATATTTGAATTATAGATCTTGCGGGTTAACATATAAGTATTTGTAAGTAACTCGATAACAGTGAGATAGTGAGTATTTTATTATTAGTTTAAGGGTATCATTATTAATGCTTAAATCTCATTTATTGGCAATCAATTTGCTCAATACTTTTTCAGTCGCAGGCAGATGATGCGGAAACCAATTAAGAAAATGAAATGGAAATAGAAAACAAAGGCTAATGCAAAATAACAGAACAAATTCAAAGCTTAATTCTTCATATGCAGTTGCGAGTAAACCATATGCTTATGGCTCTGCAATTGGATTGGAACGGCTTCCCGGCACGACCGCAAAATCTCGGGATTCGATTAGTTCACTTATAAGATTTTATTTTGGCGAATATATTCTTGGCGTTCTGTTTATCGCCACTCTTTCAGCATATGCCGTTCTAATGCCATCAAGTTCAGGGGCTCTGGTAAAATCTTTAAAAAACCTGCTTTATAGGGTCATTAAGAAGACACTTGATATTTCGCTTGCTACAATCGGCCTTATTCTGGCCTCTCCATTATTATTAATCGTGACATTTTTAGTTAAAATTACAAGTCATGGACCAATTTTCTATACTCAGACTCGTGTAGGTGTAAATAGACGTAAAAATGAAAATAGGGAATATTCAGGGCCTTTTAACAAAGAACGCAGGTCTCGAGATAGGCGTCGTGATAATTATTGCGGGCGACCTTTTAAGGTAATAAAGTTTCGCACAATGGTGAATGACGCTGAGGCGAAAAGTGGCCCGGTTTGGGCTACTAAAAATGATGCCCGAATAACTCCATTAGGCAAAGTATTGAGAAAAACCAGGATTGACGAGATTCCTCAGATGATAAATGTGTTACGGGGAGAGATGTCAATGGTTGGCCCGCGCCCAGAACGTCCCAAGTTTGTAAAGGATTTGGCCGATAAAGTCCCAGATTATGCTGAACGGCTGGATGTGAAACCGGGAATAACCGGGCAAGCTCAGGTAACTACTGGTTACGATACATCATTGGAATCGGTTGTTGAAAAAGTTAAAAATGATGTTGAGTATATTCGTAACTGGAATCTCTGGTCAGATCTTAAAATCTTACTAAAAACGGTTCTTGTTGTGATTACCGGAAAAGGTGCCTGCTAAGGTATTATTATAATAGAAAATTCTACCGTATTCCAAAATCAGGAATACGGTTTTTTTTATTCCTTGATATTCTATTTAATATTTGATATAATTTCCGATTAGATAATAACGATAAACAAATAAGCGGTATTGATGTTTATGAAAACTAAGTTACTTTTTATACTGTTTCTATTATTACCAGCAGGTCTGGCTGGACAAGAAATTACCCCGGGCTTGACTGTTAATACTTCTCCGTCGGGAGCAAATGTGATTCTCGATGGGGATATTTCAATTAATGGTTTGTCTCCTATCGGTTTCCCCGGAGAATTAAATGGGAAATATAAATTGACTGTCAGGGAAGCAGGCTATGAAACTTCTCGGCAAACAATATATTTATACCCGGGCAAACTAGTTAATTTGACATTAAGCCTTAAGCAGAAAACAAGATTTAAGGCGACTATACGCTCAATGGTTATTCCCGGATGGGGACAGATGTATAGCGGTCGGAAAGGCAAAGGATTTATATTTTCTTTATTGGCTGTTGGAGCGGCCGGTTATTTTTTAATTACAGATAATGATTTTAGCGAAAAACTTGATGATTATGAGCGGGTTCTTTCTCAATATAATAATGCGGGGACCGAAGTTGATAAAGCTACGTTTTATTCTTTGATGAGCAATGCAAAACAAAAGGCATATGACGCGGAGAATAAAAGAGCTATCGCGATTGGAAGTATAATTGGTGTTTGGGGGTTAAATATAATTGATGCCTTGTTTTTCTTTCCCAACCAGAAAAACAATGAAGCCATTAATAGTCTGTCAATTAAACCTGACATTGATCATGGCGGAGCACAATTTGTTTTTTCTCACAGATTCTAAATGGAGTATAGAGAAATGAAACAGATATTTTTATTATTAATAATATTGATCTTGATCGGCGGCTGTGAACGAACATTGGATTCCGGTAGCGTCGGTTTTGATCCTTCCGATGAACTACCAATCCCAATTGCCTTAAAAATATATCATCTGGCAGACGGAATAGAATTAAACTGGCAGATATCTGATACCGGAGTTGTGGATTATTATAATATTTATTACTCCGACGGGGAAGAAAACGAGTTTATCTTATGGGATTCGACCAGCCTTTTTTCAAAAACAATTACTACTTTGAATACTGGACGAGTTTATTATTTCAAAGTGGCGGCCGCCGATACTAATGATGTCGAAGGTACCAGTTCAATAATTGTATCATCGCAGATCGGTGTAACTTCGATAGTAATCAATAATAATGATCTTTATGCCAACAATACTGATGTTTCGGTACAATTTGTTTATCCGGTAACGCCGCTTCTTGTTAAGATTTCGGAAGAGTCAGATTTGGGTGATGCTGTTTGGCAGAGTTTTAGGCAACCAGTCAGTTTTGAACTTACGGATGGTGATGGTGTTAAATATCTTTATGCTATGCTTAGATTTAATGATGGTTCGGAATCTTCAACTTCGGTATCTGATAGTATAATATTGGATACCAGAGCGTTTATCGATTCAACATATTTTATGGCTAATTCATCTGTCTCGCTAGCTGGTGATACTGTTTATTTTTATATTGATGCTAATGAGTCTGGGGGAGATGCATATATATCATTTCCCGGACTTGGACAATTAGATCTGTACGATGATGGTTCTAATGGTGATACTATGGCTGACGATGGTATCTATTCTCGTCGTTATATTATTCCAATAGATCTTGAAATCAATGATGGAGTGGTTACCGGAAGATTCACCGATGCCGCTGGCAATTTGGCTGATGATACTCCATCCTCTGATAGAATAAATATCGCTATTCCGCCTGATCCAATTACGCTCCAGACAATAGCCGAATCATCATCGCAAATCCGTTTAAACTGGTCGGCAGTTGATCCGGGTAGCTCCAGCTTTTCATCTTATCGGATCTATCGTGAAACATCGGCAGGCGTAACCGAATCATCTGAATTGATTGCCAATATTACTTCTCAAAACACCCTTGGATATTCCGATGAAAACCTTGATGACAACCAGCTTTATGTCTATCGTATATATGCTTATTCCGCCGATGGTCTGATTACTCAATCTGATGAATCTTCGGCGACTACAATGGTAAACACGCCACCAACCTCGGTTACTCTCGCGGTTGGATTGGAAGATGAGCTTACCATAAGTATTTCATGGACCGAAAACGGTGATGATGATTTTGAGTCATATCAGATATATAGAGGCAGTGCCATTGATGTTACTGATTTAACCGGTCAACGACTAACTGCTATAAACAGCCAGACTCAAACCAGCTATACCGATGTTCGCTTTGATGAGCTGGATACATACTATTATGTAATCTATGTGTATGATAAACAGGGTTTAAAATCATCCAAGTCTAATGTCGAATCAACGCCATAGGAAAGGGCGGAATAATTGGGTTTTTTATCAAAACTAAATAGACTTATCGAACTATATCTAATTGCTGTTAAGACCTTCATGCGGGGCGGCGTTTGGATTCCATTTATAATATATGGTGTCCTACAATATGCAATTTTGATTGTTCTGACAAATTATACTAATCCATTTATTTATCCAATTCTATTGCCAGTAGTAAATCTTTTTCTGGATGAAAACGCGGTGATGTTCGAGCATTATCCTACTATCTATCTTATGTTGCCATATTTATTTCAATGGTTTAAGATAGCTTTGGGCTTGATTTTTGAGGGATTGGCGGTTGGATTAACGGTTGTGTTGGCTATCAAAATTCTTAACATTAGAGGATTTGGAGTTTTAAAACTCAGTTTTGCTCGAAATCGCTGGCTCTATCTTGCTCTTGCCTGGACATTGATTACTGCCTTGTTATGGGCGCTAAATAGATATTTGCCTGTATTGTTCACTGATTTATTAGACTCTTCTCCACGACGCCAAATGGCCTTTGATTTTGCAATGAGATTATTAACTGTCGGTTTCTATTCTATTTTTATCTA
>JAAERC010000231.1 GCA_024230695.1 Candidatus Zixiibacteriota bacterium | reverse complement strand
GGTAACCATATCGCCGCCGACCTGATTTCCAAATTTATCAACCAGAAACATCCGGTCAGCATCGCCGTCAAAAGCAACACCAAAATCGGCTTTTACTTCAGCGATTTTTTTCTGTAGATCAACTAGATTTTCAAGTTCTATCGGTGAAGCTGGATGATTGGGGAAAGAGCCGTCTGGTTCGAAAAATAGTTGTGTGACCTCAATCGGCAATTTTTCAAAAACTGGAGGAAGAGTCAAACCCGCCATACCATTGCCGGCATCAACTACGATCTTAAATGGTTTGATTTTAGCCGGGTTAATAAACGAGAGACAATGTTCGGCATATTCCTCAGATATATCTTTTCTGGCAATATTTCCGCGTTGCGGTGATTTGACAATGACATCGTTTTCTATCGACTCTTTTATTTTGTCCAGCCCCACTTGACCCGAGAGTGGCTGAGCCTCCTGGCGGCAGATTTTAAATCCGTTATATTCCTTTGGATTGTGACTGGCGGTTATCATAACACCGCCATCGTAGCCATATTTACCGACGGCAAAATAGAGCCCATCAGTCGAGACCATACCAATGTCAATAACGTCAACTCCGGCATCAAGAATACCAGATGCAAGCGCATCGAAAAGCTCATCGGAAGAAACCCGCATATCACGGCCTACAGCGATTGCTTTTGGTTTTAGATAACCTGTCAAACCGTTGCCAATTCGATAAGCTATATCGGTGTTTAATTGGTCAGGGAAGAGGCCCCTGATATCATAAGCTTTAAAAATAGATCCATCAAATTTCAATTTTGAATCCTTTCGAAAAACCTGAATATATATATTCGTTTCGTATCTTTAAATTATAACTTTTTTATTTATTATACAAATAGAGATTCATATTATTTAAATCGTAAATTTTCCTCGATTATTAATTATTATTTTGTATCTTGGTCCAACTATGCCACTCGGAATAAAGCAAAATAATCTGTTTACCGTCACTTTATCAGGATTTGTAATGTGTATAGGCTTTTATGCCTGGCGGATCATGTTTAATAATTTTGCCGTCGAGCAGTTTGACGCCTCCCCGACTGATATCGGTATTATCCAAGCCGTCAGAGAAATACCCGGTTTATTGGCTTTTACCGTTGGAATAATCGCGATGAAACTGACAGAATCGCGGATTGTGGCTTTATCAATCATTCTGATGGGCATCGGTTTGATAGTTTGCGGGGTTTCACCATCGCTGGTAGTTCTTGGAATGGCGACATTTGTTCTTTCTATTGGATTTCATTACTTTGAACCGACCAACAGCTCACAATTATTACTTTTGGCCAAAAACAGTAATCTCGGACGAGTTCAAGGCGTGTATCGGTCATATGAATCACTGGCCGGTTTGGTTGGTGGTTTGATGATCCTCGGGATGACCCTGTTTTTGTCATATGAACATACTTTTTATATTATTGGTGGTTTGGTGACTCTGGTTGGGATTTATCTGGTTTTGGCACTTCCGCCCAACCGTGGAAAATCTGATAACCGGAAAATGGTCATCAAGAAAAAATACTGGCTTTATTATGTTTTATATTTTTTGCGCGGATGCCGTCGTCATGTTTTTACCACTTTCGCGATATTTCTTCTGGTAAAAAATCATGGGTTATCTATTTCGATGGTCTCGATTGTGATTCTTGCCAGTAATCTGGTAACATTTTTTACCAACCGCTGGATGGGCAACCTGACTGACAAACTTGGTGAGAGGTTGATTTTGGCCGGAAGTTCTTTGCTTCTGATTTTTATATTTACTGGATATGCCTATATCGATTATCTTCCAGTCCTTATAATTTTTTATCTGATTGATAACACGCTTTTTAATTCGGCGATTGCATTACGTTCATATTTGACAAAAATATCAAGTAGCGAGGATCTGACCGGTTGTCTGGCCTTTGGGATGACCTCCAATCATGTTGCGGCAGTTGTAATACCAGTGGCCGGAGGGATCATCTGGAGCTATTTCGGTCATGAGATCACTTTTTTAATCGGTGCCGGAATAGTTTTTATCGATATGGTATTTTCATTTATGGTGCCGGGTAAAAAAGCTTTATAATTTTATTCCAAAATCACGCCAAATATTCATAAAAAGAGATGGCCGCTACGGTTGACCCCGATGGGGTTTTTTCTTATAATAGTTTCAATAAAAGAATGTTAAATAGCAGAGATAAAATATGAAAAATTTCTTATCTGGGAATGAGGCGGTCGCGCGAGGTGCACTTGAAGCTGGTATCAGACTTGCCGCGGCTTATCCGGGAACACCCTCCACAGAGATTCTCGAAAATATCGCCTCTAAGTTTCCTTCGATTTATTCACAATGGTCACCAAATGAAAAAGTGGCTTTTGAAGTTGGGATTGGTGCGTCGCTTGGTGGTGCCAGAACATTGGTAACGATGAAACATGTTGGTCTGAATGTTGCCGCCGATCCGTTTATGACCTTTGCATACACCGGGGTCGGGGGAGGATTTGTGATTGTTTCGGCCGATGATCCCGAGATGCACTCATCGCAGAATGAGCAGGACAACCGGTTCTATGCCAAATTTGCTCAGATCCCGTTTCTGGAGCCGAGCGATAGTCAGGAATCAAAAGATTTTGTAAAACTGTCCTGTGAGGTATCAGAGCAGTTTGATACCCCGGTAATGTTGAGGATGACAACCCGTATTTCTCATTCCAAAGGGATAGTACAGGAAGGTGAACCGATCGAGCCGCTGGCCAAAGGTTTTGAGCGGGACATGAACAAGTATGTGATGGTTCCGTCGAATGCCCGGAAACGTCATGTAGTAGTTGTCGAACGACTTGAGAAACTCAAAAAATACTCTGAAGAAACAGAACTCAATTATATTGAAGATAATGGTTCCGAAATCGGTATTATCACCGGCGGGATCGCCTATCAATATGCCAAAGATAATTTACCCGAGGCCGATTATCTTAAAATCGGATTTGGTTTTCCGCTTCCATTAAAAAAGATTCGTAAGTTTGTTGAAACTCATAAAACAGTTCTGATAATCGAAGAACTTGAACCGTACTACGAAGAGCAGATAAAAGCGGCCGGGATAAATGTTGAAGGTAAAAAATATTTCTCCAATCTTGGTGAACTGTCACCGTACAAAGTAGCACTTGGTTTAAAGGAAGCCGGTATTATTGATAAGGTAACGATGGCCGATCATAAACCAGAGCAGTTGTTCCCGCGTCCGCCGGTGCTTTGTCCGGGATGCCCGCATCGGGCGCCTTTTATGGCACTGAAAAAATTGAAAGTACCTGTCACCGGCGATATCGGATGTTACACTCTGGCTGTTTTACCTCCCTTAAATATTATGGATACCTGTATCTGTATGGGTGCGTCAATTGGTAACGCAATTGGTATGGAGAAAGTCAATCCTGATGAAAACGGCACCGCCGCGGTTATTGGTGATTCCACCTTTTTGCACTCAGGGATAACCGGCTTGCTTGATGCCGTCTATAACAAAAGCAATATTACTCTGGTAATTTTGGACAACAGAATCACCGCTATGACCGGCGGGCAACAAAATCCGGCAACCGGATATACATTGATGGGCGAGGAAACCAAAGAAGTTGATCTCGTTAAATTATGCAAAGCACTTGGCGTTGAATCGGTGCGTGAAATTGATGCATACGATTATCAAGCGACCCTTGATATCCTCAAAGAAGAATTGAAACGTCCCGGTCCATCGGTGGTGATTACAAATAAGCCATGCGTCTTGATGCCGAAGCGAGTGATGGATAAACCATTTGAAGTTGTTCTTGATGAGTGTAACGGATGCAGTGCCTGTTTCAGAATCGGTTGTCCGGCAATATCACAGTCAAAAGAAAAAACCAAAAGGAACAAGCCAAAGGCTGTGATAGACCCGCAACTTTGTACCGGATGCGCCGTTTGTGCGCAGATATGCAAACCGGAGGCGATTGTTTTGGTTGAAGAACCGGCGACTGTAGGGGGAACAAAATGAAAAATGATATAACAAATGTCTTGATCGTTGGTGTTGGCGGACAAGGTGTCTTGCTGGCCTCAGAAGTTCTATCAGAGACCGCTATGTTGGCTGGTTTGGATGTTAAAAAATCAGAAGTTCACGGAATGTCACAACGCGGCGGTGTAGTGACCTCGCATGTTAAATTCGGCACCAAAGTATATTCGCCGATTATTCCATATGGACAATCAGATATAATTGTTTCATTTGAACAGGCGGAAGCCTTGCGTTCGATTGAATGGCTCAAAAAAGATGGCTTGATCGCCACTTCACAGACCAGACTGGTACCTCCGATTGCATCATCGGGCGGTCAATTTGAATATCCTGATGATCCGATTGCCGAATTAAAATCAAAGGTCAGTCGGGTGGTTGCTCTTGATGCCGATAAAATCGCGATTGAGCTGGGAAATCCCAGATTAGTAAATATTCTTCTATTAGGTGTGATTTCAGGTGACCTTGGATTTGATAAATCTATTTGGGATGAAGCAATCAAAACGCGAGTGAAAGCAAAGTTTGTGGATATAAATCTTAAGGCATTTGCCAAAGGACAGGAATTGGCGAAAGAATCAAAAATAGTTTCTGCCTGATACTATATAAGGGAGTGTATGGATAAGGTAATCATAGTCGTTAATCCCGGTTCGACATCAACCAAAGTTGCACTGTTTGATATAAATAATAAATGTCTCGCCGAATCAGCGGTGTCTCATCCATCCGATCAGTTGGCGCAGTTCGACAATGTTGCCGATCAGTTTGATTTGAGATTAAACGGAATCGAAAGCTGGCTTGCCGAACAGGATATCGACAATACAGAAGTTGTGGCAATCGCCGGACGTGGCGCGCCGATGCGGCCACTTGAAAGTGGTATATATAATATCAACGAGCAGATGCTTGATGATCTAAAAAATATGCGCTACTCCAACCATGCCTCTAATCTTGGTTCAATAATTGCCAAACATTTAGGTAAAAAGTATAATGTCTTTTCTATAATTGTTGACCCGGTAACTATTGATGATTTCAGTGATTACGCCCGTGTGTCAGGAATCCCCGAGATAGAAAGAAAGTGCCGATCACATGCGCTTAATCTCCGTGAGGTCTGTCGCCGCGAGGCTATAAGGCTCAATAAAACAATCGATACCTGCAATTTTGTTGGTGTTCATATGGGCGGTGGGATTTCGATTGCGGCTATAAAAAATGGAAAAATCATTGAAGTTAATGATGCTCTGCTTGGAATGGGTCCGTTTTCTCCGGACCGCGCCGGAGCATTGCCGATTGGATCATTAGTAAAACTCGCTTATTCCGGTAAGTACACCGAGGCTGAACTTATCAAAAAACTTTCGCGGGAATCGGGACTGTTAGCTTATCTTGGCGAGTCCGATGTTCGCAAAGTTGAAGAACGAATCGACAACGGTGACGAGAAAGCAAAGTTGTACTATAACGCAATGCTTTATCAAATCGCCAAAGAGGTCGGCGCATGTGCTGTTGTGTTAAAAGGTCAAATTGATGGAATTATTCTTACCGGAGGGATGGCCCAATCTAGAAAGTTAACAGATATTTTATCCGAGCAGATTTCATTTTTGGGCAAAGTAATTCTGGTACCGGGAGAATTTGAAATGTCGGCACTGGCCGGTGGTGCTATTAGAGTGTTAAATAACGAGGAATCACCTAAAGAATATTAGTATAAATTGTATGGAAACAAAAATAGAACCGATTAGCTCCTCAGATCAAATTATAAAAGTGGCGGCACAACTTGCCAAATCCGGCCAGAAAAAAATGGTCGCGGTGGCCGGAGCGCAGGATGTTGATGTTATCGGGGCGTTGTCATCTTCTAATGCCGATGGAATCCTTGACGCAACTCTGTTTGGTGATAAAAATAAAATCGAAGAGATTTCTGATAAAGAAAATATCGACATAACCAATCTTGATGTTATCGACCAATCTGATCCGCAAAAGGCAACTTATGAAGCCGTTAAAATGGCAGCTGAAGGCAATGCAGATGTTGTCATGAAAGGGTTTGTCTCGACTTCGGCCTTACTTAAGACAGTATTATCTAAAGAGTTTGGTTTAAGAACAAAAAATACCGTTTCACATACGGCCGTCCTTGATATTCCCGGGTATCATAAATTACTTTCAATGACCGATGGCGGCATGGTGGTGCGTCCAAATCTTGAGCAAAAGATTCAAATCATTGAAAACGCCGTGTTAGTCAATAAAGCACTTGGGATTTGTCCGGTCAAAGTCGCTCTCGCAAGCGGCGTGGACGCCGAATATGATTCGGTACCATCATCACTTGAATGCAAAAAACTAATAGATAAATTCGCGGAACTGAAAATCGACAATGTTCAGTTGCAGGGTCCATTAGCTTTTGACACTGCGACATCAAAAGAAATTGCCCAGGCGAAAAATATCGAAGGCCCGGTAGTTGGCGAAGCTGATATTTATCTGGTCAGCTCGCTTGAGGAATGCAATATTATCGCCAAGTCATTGATTAATTTTGCCGATACGGTTTTTGCCGGAGTTATAACCGGTGCGAGAGTGCCGATAAGTTTGGTTTCTCGAACCGACACGTTAAAAAATAAAAAGGCTTCAGTATCGATTGCCTGTCTGGTAGCGGAGTACTACAAAAATATTGGCTTCGGAGAAACATCATGATAAAATCATTTGAGGAACTGCACGATGCAACTTCGGAAAAAATTAAGAATAGCGGTGTCAAAAAAGTAGGTATAATATACGCGACTAATAAAAAATATATTTCTGCTATAAAAAAGACGACCGATGCCGGATTCATTGTACCGACCTTAATCGGTCCCAAAAATGAAACAGAAAAATTGTCAACTGATTTTGAAATAATAGATGCACCTGATCCGAAACAAGCCTGTCAGATTGCAATTGAAAAAGCATCTAATGGCGAATTTGATTTTCTGCTTAAATGTAATATCAAGACTCGTGATTTTGTTGATCTGCTTTATGCCGACCAAAGCGGTTTTGTTTCAAGGAAAACAGTTTTGACACATATTGGTGTTTTGCATACCGAAAGATATCATAAGCTGATGTTTGTCACCGATGGTGGCGTTATCCCGGAACCCAATGCGGCACAAATGATTAATGTTGTCCAAAATGCGACTAAAGTCTGCAATAAACTTGGCAATGAACTTCCCAAAGCGGGGCTTATGGCCGCCGTTGAAGCGATTTATCCTGCTATTCAAACAACAATGCTGGAAGCGGCGATAGCAAAGATGTCGGACCGGGGACAGATCAAGAACGTCCTAATCGACGGCCCGCTCTCTTTTGACGTTGCAATAAAAACCGAAGTGGCTAAATCAAAAGGAATCACCAATTCGAAAGTGGCCGGTGATACCGATATTTTTGCTATGTCGAATATGGAAACGGCTAATGGGACTTATAAGGCAATGGTGATGTATGCCAAAGCCGAGGCGGCATCGGTGTTGTATGGTGCACCGGTTCCGATAGCATCATCTTCAGCAGTTGATACCTCTGATAACATCTTCAATTCGATTTTACTGGGCATCTGTTTGACATAATTTTGAATGTTCCTTGCTTTTAACAAGTAAAAAATATCCTATCTCTATTGACTTATGTGTAATACTTCCATATCATAGGTTTCAAATTATCATTTGATGGAGGCGATATGAAAAAGGCTATACTATTTTTTGCTGTATTGATTATCTGTTTAGTTAATGTGGCATCCGCGCAAAAAATTACACTTAAGAAAAATATTTTTGGCGGATGGAAATATTCAATTGATAATGACGAATATCGCAAAGTTGGAAATACTGGGGCACCTCTTTATCTGGAATTTGAAGATAACAATGAAGCTCTCAATGAGTTGACGAAATATAAAACTAATAAAACATTATCGTTAATTACCGGTATGCCCGGGGGATGGATGGTTGGCTGGGCCGCCGGCAAAGCCTTGGCAGACAAATATGAGGATTCTGATAAAACTCTTTTGCAAATCGGAGTACCTCTTTGTATCATCTCAACGATTTTTGAAATTGTTTCCGACGGACATTTAAAAAAAGCGGCACGATTCTACAATGGTGAAGAAGAAAAGGCTCATTTTGGTTTTGATATAAAAAGAGAGTTTGCTTTTAATACTAATTTGATTTCGTATAATCTGACTTATTCGTTCTGATTAAATCAGCCGGTTTTTTTGGCTGATTTTTTAACTATCTCAGCATCGCCCGTACGCTTAATAATATCCGGCGTGACAATTATCTCTTCAACATCTTCCTTGGATGGTGTCTCAAACATTAAACCAAGCAGAGCTTTTTCCAGAATTGAACGAAGCGCTCTGGCGCCGGTTTTTTTCTTTTCGGCGATATCAACCGCTTCCCATAATGCCTCTTTTTGGAAAGTCAGTTTAACATCTTCCATCGCAAAAAGTCTGGCATATTGTTTGACTAAAGCG
>JAAERC010000230.1 GCA_024230695.1 Candidatus Zixiibacteriota bacterium | reverse complement strand
TCCGGGGTAAGTCGTCTTGGGACAACGATTGTTTCGCCATTTCGAAAAGAAGCCAGTACTGACGATGCCGGGTATTTCTATATTGATCTTATTCCCAGCGTCAATTTAACTTCGCCTGAAAGTAAATATGAAATTGCAATAACGTTAAGTGATGGTACTGTATTACGAGAACGTTTATTGATCCCTGATCTTGGCAGTTGGATGTTGACCTGGTAAGATTATAAAATTAAAAGAAAAGAGGAAAGTATGATAGTAGCAATGATTCCTATAATTAGTTCGTTGTTTGATTTTATCACTGGCAACATAGTAAATCTGGCCGGCGGGATGGGTGCGATTATTATGATTGTGATAACGTGGTTTGCCAAAAAGTATTTACTCCCATTTTTGAAAATAGAGGGTCGACGCCGGTATGCCATCTATATTGCGTCTATTGCTGATGAGGTTACCGATGAGTTAAGGTTGAAATATCCTGATAAATCATGGACCGTTTATCTTGATGAGGCGGTTGATAAAATTATTAAGATATGCGATATAAAACCAGAGGTTGCTCGGAGAGCCGTATCGGCTTCAATTTCCCGGCGATAATGGCATAAAAAAAGGTCGTCTATTTAGACGACCTTTTTTAAAAAAGTTCAAATCAGATCAATAACAGGGTTCCTCACCACTTTCAAATACATACTTCACCATAAATATGACATCACCAATATCGATTTGATTATCACAGTTGGTGTCGGCGCGATGAGCTCCGCCTATTGGAGCGGCACCGCCCTGATAAATATAATTTATCAAAGCCAAAATATCCATCGAATTGGCGGAACCATTTCCATCAATATCACCCAAGACTCGTCCCAAATTACAATGGTAATGAATTAGTGTTGTGGAAACTTCGTTTCGGTGGACCATGTCGGTCCCAATTGCAGTTATGTAATAAAGTGAATCGTCAGCCATTGCTGTCGATGATTCCCAGTCATATTGCCAATTACTAATCACTTTGGCGGCTTCACCAAATTCTATTCGGGAGTTTGAATGAGAAATAGCGCCAAGTGCGATAGCAATATCAAGACCCAACCAGCTACCATCGTACAAGACCTGTGAACTTTCGCCGATGTTTCTCATGTAGGTCTCAATAGAGGTCCCGGTAATGGGGTCTGAAATGGTAATCGCATAATTCCCACTACCATTATCTAAACCAGTCATTCCCGAGAGAACAACATACAGTCCCGGATTTCCAGAGAGACCAAGAATTGGCAACATCTCTTTTTCCTCGAAAATTATTCGCATATCGGTGTAATTAGGTGTGAAATAACTTTCGACGAAAAGTTCATTGCCATGATACGTGATATAATTTTGAAGCCCGCCAACAAGGAAATCATCATAAGTGCCAGTATTCGTTCTGGTCGACATCGCTGTGGCTAATCTTTCAACAACAGTATCAAGCGGAATAGTGGAACCAAGTTCTCTTCTTAGCTGAGTGTATCCCTGGTTAAACCAATAATCAATAGCTATTGCTCCGGCGGCTGGACCACAGTAATACTCGCCAAATTCTCCATCAACAATAGGGTTGCCATCGCCTGCGAAATAATCCACATCGCCATAGTCGGTCTGGAGCAATGTTGCGATTGAAACCGAGTAATCGGTACTAAGTTTCTTTCGATAATACTTGACCGATAAAATATCCGCCGTTGCCTCATCGGTGAAAGTCGAGATAGTATATGGTAAACAAATTGTGTCCATATAAGACGGATTAATAAAGTCCATTCGCGGCGGAGTCGGGTCAATAGTCATATCAATCTGTGCCGATGAAGTCCGCATCAAGGTATCAAAAGCAGTTGCTCGAATACGATAAAGATCTTCTTCCAGTCCAGCCGGCCCCAAATTAATAGCATATCCCGGACCAGTTCCGGAAGGGTCAATACCATTACGAAGAGCATGACCTTTATCTGCATCAACTCCATATCTGACCCAACCAGAAGATGATGACCTATATTCGTATCTTACCGAATCAACAATTTCGCTATTCTCACTATCCCAAGCCCAGCTCCTCAATGGTGTTCCAGTCAATTCCTCGGCTTGAGGTTCAAGAAATGACAGTCTTGGCATAGGATCATAACCACCGCTGCCGCCAGTTTCTCCGGCTGAATAGAGTAATAGTTTTCCCGGGAAAGTATAAAATTCATTGGTCGGGTCGCCCAGATCGACATATCCGACAGCAGTATCCCACAAATTGAAATTTTGACATGTCCATGGAGTAAGTACGGAATCCTCCGTTATCAGAAAGACACTATCCTGAGTTAATGGATCTGCTTCGGGAGCCAGTAATTCCGTTGAAATAAAGAAGCCGGTAAAGTACGGTCCATTTACGACTGCTGGCTCATCGAGAGGAATCGCAATTCTCCATAACCCGGGAGGATCAAGCTGAAATCCATATTCCGATGATACCGATACCAAATCACCCGGCACCGGACATAATGGGTCCGTATCATCGACCAATTCAACATCCACGGAAGCATATATTATTGTTGGTTTTGTGAAATATAAAACCATAAACACTTCTTTAACCGTAAACGGATATGGTGCCGTACAGGTCATAGCAGGATCCTGATATGATTTATATAATTCATTTCCCGAAAGCCAATAATATATAAGCCAGGTGGGGTCACCGGCATGTCTGACCGAGCATAACTCAGCCGTCGCAAATTGCGGGATAGCACGGTATTCGGTGATGTCTTTTTCTTTTAATAATGTGGCTTGTGCCCCTTGTCCTTTATCAAGTGCCAGGGCTGTTGAAAAACTGAGCAATAGTAATAATAAAGATATTACAGATATCCGGCTCATTATGACTCCCTTCATAATTTTTATTTCTTTCTCTTGATATCGAGCGAAATCTTTTTAACTTAACAACTTGTATCAAATTGCCGTATTATAATACGACCGAACCAATAAGGGTGTTTAAAATTTAAACAGTTTTTAAGGATATGTCAAAAAGAATAGATAAAATAAAAAAACCGGACTGGCTGAAAGTTAAGGCCTGTGGTGACAAGAAATACCTTAAAACATTGTCACTGATCAATGAAAATCGCTTAGAAACGGTATGTCAGCAGGCAAATTGCCCTAATCGCTCGGAATGTTTTTCATCAGGAACGGCTACTTTTTTGATCTTGGGAAAGATTTGCACCCGTAGTTGCCGTTTTTGTGATATTGCGACCGGAAGACCAAAATCGGTTGATAAGGGCGAACCAAATCGTGTCGCCAATGCCGTAAAAATTATGAATCTAAAACACGCTGTTATAACGTCGGTAAATCGTGATGAGTTACCAGATGGCGGATCGACACAGTTTGTAAAGGTAATTGAAGCTATCAGAGCGCTGAAAAAAGATATAACTATTGAGGTTCTTACGCCTGACTTTAAGGGTGATGAGGAAAATATTTTAAGAGTTTTTGATGCCAAACCTGAGGTTTATAATCATAATATTGAAACCGTTCCAAGGCTTTACCAATCTGTGCGGCCAGCGGCTAATTATATTCAATCACTCAATTTGCTGAAATTGATTTCTGGTGGAGAAGTTGGAGTCAAATCGGGAATAATGGTCGGATTGGGCGAAACAGAAAATGAATTAAAAAATGTTTTTACCGATTTGAGTGCGCATGGTGTCGAGTATTTAACCATTGGCCAATATTTGTCCCCGTCAAAGGACCATCATCCGGTTTTAAAATATTATGAACCGTCGGAATTTGATGATCTAGCCGATTCGGCTCGTCAGGCAGGAATCAAATCGGTATTCTCCGGTCCATTAGTACGATCATCATACCATGCCGGAGAGACATACCAACGTCAATAGGTATCTTCCCATACTTAGAACAATCTTGATACAGATTGATGTTTACCTGTTCTAAGTTTCTGATATTCACCGATATGCTGAAGTGGAGAGTTTTACAGGTAAACTGCGTAACTTATTCCGATAAGTTGCGAAATGGCTTAAGAGGTTGAAGATGCATATGTCAAATGACACCAAACATATCGTTGTAATTGATGATGAAAAATATATTTGCAATATAATTGCCGAAGCCTTATCTGAATTCAAAAATTATAAACTGCGAAAATTTACTGATCCCGAAAAAGCAATGGAATATATTTCTTCCAATAGTGTTGACTTAGTCTTGACCGATTTGGTTATGGGTGATTTTTCAGGCGTACAAATTCTGGAACATGTTCTTAAGTATCATGCCGATGCCGTTGTTGTCCTGATGACGGGTTATCCAACGGTAAAAACGGCAATTTCTGTTTTGAAAAAGGGTGGTTATGACTATCTTATAAAACCATTCAAACTCGATGATTTAAAATCTACCATCAAGCGCGGACTTGATAACCAACAGATAAAAAGAGAAAATGTGGAATTGCGGGGGCAATTGGAATTGTTAAAAATTGCCGATGAAATCTCTGCTGGAATTAAAATGACACAGCTTTTAAAGTTAATAGTTAATACTGCCGTAAAAGTTCTCCCTGATTCTTCGGCGACAATATTACTAAAGGCAAGAAAGTCAGGGCATTTTCGACTAAAATGCATGGCCGGGAAACATAAAGCCAAGTCTATCGAGAAATTTCTTAAAGGCGAAGATACCAAAAGGAAAGATGATTCCGATTATAAATTGCCATGGTCGCTGAATGAAGAGATAAATAATAGTAGTACAAAATCAATGCGATCATATATATCGTACCCATTGATTTCCAAAGATGAAATAGTTGGAATGCTAAATCTTGTTTATACTAATCCGTTTTCATTTATATCACCCGGTCAAAAGCGAATGATATCTTTATTGGTGTCTTATGCCGCCAATGCGGTAGAAAGTAATTACCTCGATAAGAACCTTCGCAAATCATACTTCCAGACAATTAAAACATTGGCCAATGCCATCGAGGCTCGCGACCGCTATACTGCTGGACATACTGATCGTGTGTACCGATTGGCCAAAATTATTGGCGGCGAAATGGGTTGGAATAAGAAAAAGCTGGCTGAACTACGAACCGGGTGTATTCTGCATGATATCGGCAAAATCGGTGTTCCCGATTCGGTTCTAAACAAACCGGATAGACTAAATGATTATGAAAGAAACATAATGATGAAGCATCCGGAACTTGGCGTAAAAATGTTACAGGGTATTCCATTTTTGAAACCGGCAACACCGTACATCATTGCTCATCACGAAATGTTTGATGGAAGCGGCTATCCCAATGGCCTGAAGGGTGAGGATATTCCGATTGAAGGTCGGTTATTGGCTGTCGTTGATACCTATGATGCCATTACTTCCGATCGGCCATATCGCGACCGCAGGGATCCGCAGATAGCAAT
>JAAERC010000229.1 GCA_024230695.1 Candidatus Zixiibacteriota bacterium | reverse complement strand
TTGCCGCATTATCAAGCTGTCCTGTATTATCATATAAAATACCAAGATAATAATAAACTCGTGCATCCCATGAATTCCATGTTGCCGGAAGTGAATCCTGAGCCGCCAATAATCCCTCAAACTGAGCGATTGACTCATCTATTCTGTCCATATTAAACAAGGTCAATCCCAGCATATAATTTGAGGAATAATCATAGGTGCCGATTTCGGAAATTGCCTTCCTAAAATAACCTTCTGCCTTAGTAAAATTGTTTTGGGCCAATTCAACTGTTCCCAAAGAATACCAATATTCGCCAAGTTCTAAGCCCGCTTCTTCAAGTCCGGTCTTAAGTGTATCAGCGTTACTGAGTGCCCAATTTATCTCACCGCTGTTGGCAACAATACGAGTTTTATATTGTCGCCAATAGATACTATAATTCGCATTTTTTTGTGATATGGTATCGGCCTTTTCCAGCTCATCCAAAGCCTTGTCATAATCGCCCAGTTCTTCATACATCAATGCCGGCAAATTATGATATGTGGCATACATTTTTTCGCCATGCGCTTTTTTGTCTTCGTTTGAACCGATTTCCAGCATTTTCAAAGCCTCGATAAATTTTCCCTGATACATCAGATTATGACCTAACAGTACTTTGCCATTAGTCCAGATGTAAATATCCTCAACAGAAGCAATTACCTTAAAACATCTCTCCGCCTCAATAAAATCGCCGGTAAAAGTATATACATTACCCAGACTGCTCCATGAGGCATAAAAATCATCTTTTTTCTCCAGGGCCTTTTTATATGATTCAATCGCCTCATCATACATTTTAAACATCGCATAAATATCACCGCGGGAGTCATATGGGTTTGGTTCATTTGGTGAAAGGAATATAAATTTGTCGCTTGCCTCAATTGCCTTATCAAACTGGCCGATTTTACCAAAAGAATAAGAGAGTATATTATAGCCGGAAGTAAATAAGGGATCCAGCTCTATCACCTGATTCATATAATCAATAGTTTCATCAAATTGACCTAATCGGTATTTGAGAATTCCAATTTGATAATA
>JAAERC010000228.1 GCA_024230695.1 Candidatus Zixiibacteriota bacterium | reverse complement strand
TTCGGAATTGTTCTCATCGCCTCCAAAAGCGATTGATCAGCCTTAAAAGTTATTATCTCAGATTTAGTTAAATTGTTGGTTATTTTTGGTTTTGCGGACAAACTATCCTCCGAAATTTAATATAAAATCTAAAGTTATATAAATTAATACAATGTATTACCAATTAATACAACAGATTTATTAACCGAATTGTTCCGGTTGTTTTCCTATTATTAGTAATCAAGCTTGAAAAGCGGCCTGTTTTTGTATATCTTAATGGATTATAGCAGGAGATATAGTATGAGAAATTTGATTTCATTTGGTTTTATAATATTGGTTGGAATGATATCAATTCTAAGTTGCGGTGAAACCGAGGATTTTGATACATTGGCGAAAAATGGAATGGCTGCTTACCAGAAAGCCGAATATAACAAAGCTATTGACTTATTTGGTAAAGCGCTACACCTGAAACCATCAGATCGCGAAATGTTATACAATTCGGGATTGGCTTTTATGAAGCTTGATCTTCTCGATTCGGCTTTGGTTTATTTGCATCGCGCCAATATTCTTTACCCGGTTGATTATGAAATCAATAAGGAACTATTTAGATTATGTACACTTACTGAAGATTATGAATGCGCTCTTTCGGCTGTTCAGATGATGATCGCCAATGGGGACAATGAAGAGATGTTTTGGATTCCTCTGGCCGACCTTAATTTCTTTATTGGTAATTACAAGTTGGCGAGAAAATATTATCTGCTTCTAATTGATAAAGATCCGCGAGAAGGACGATATCGCTGGAATTTATCAGAATGT
>JAAERC010000227.1 GCA_024230695.1 Candidatus Zixiibacteriota bacterium | reverse complement strand
CCGTTTGGTGCCGTTTTGGCTCTTTCGATCGGCGTGATTGGGGCGCTTCTTGGTGTCTATCGTTTTATTACATATGGAGTGCTAGTAATTGTATCGTTTATTGCGGGTCATTTCCTGCAAGCTGAACCACCGGCTTATATGATGATTCTGGGAATGATATTTCTGATATATGGATTCATTCTAATGATCCGTTTTATGAAAAAATATCCTAAACCCCCCAAAGATGAGTTTAAGCATGATTTCCAATAATGAAGATAGAACTGACTCAATGACTGAAATCGACCGGGTAGTTCATGAGCCGGCTCGATTTTTGATTTTGACATATCTGTATGTTGTCGAATCAGCAGATTTCCTCTTTCTTGAACGCCAGACAAAATTAACTCGAGGGAATCTGTCATCACATTTAAGTAAACTTGAAAAAGCAGGATATGTTGAAATCAAAAAAGAATTTGTCGAAAAAATACCAAGGACTCTTTTATGTTTGACTAAATCAGGGCGTATTGCTTTTGATCAGTATCGTGAAAATATGAAACAGGCGCTGGATAATCTGCCAGATAAACAATCGGGATGAGTAATATGAATGAGTCTTATTTGAAAATCGGTGATGAATATCTGTACTATCGTTTTAATGATATCAAACCAAATCGACAATCAATTCTGTTTGTGCATGGTCTCGGGGATTCGGGATTAAGTTTTGAGGATGTTTTTAGAGATAAACGATTTAGTAAAT
>JAAERC010000226.1 GCA_024230695.1 Candidatus Zixiibacteriota bacterium | reverse complement strand
CCTCCCAATTCTTTCAGGTTTGACATAAAATCATCAACCGCCCTAACATGATCCCAGCTTGAATAAACAAAGCCGACTTTGTCTGAAAGCCCCTGATCCCTGAAAAAGATAGATGTCTGCAATGCTTTGTTATAAACATAGGTTGTATGTGGTGAATTATCCTTAGGAACCATTCCACTTTTTATTAAAGAATAGTTTAATATTTCCTGATCGGTCGCGACCCATTTGATACCATTTTGGGAAAACAATTTTAATGTATCTTCAGAGATAGAACCCTCCGATGGCCAAAAGCCATCCGGTTTTTTGTCAAATAACTTTTGGAATTTTTTTATCGATTCGGTTATTTGCCATTCGGCATCAATTGGTTGGGAGAATCTATTGTTGGGTAACGCCAAATCAGAAATAGCTTCTCTGGCAATATCAGTATCAATAAGTAATGGCAGAATCGGATGATAATACGGCGAGAAAGATATCTCGATCTTACCACTCTTATAAAGTTTTTGATATTCAGGGATGATTTTTTTTAGTAAACTTATCTGAAAATCCAAAAGACCATTTTTTTCTTCTTCAGTAAAATCTTTTCCTTTGGCCAAAAGTTCGGCAACAGGCTCTTCATGACAAAAAGCCGGATCGATCCAAACCAGATTTGACCATACCTGCAAATCACGCCACTCTGTTGATGAAAAAGTTTTAATGGCAAGATTCACGTCGCCTTTACAATTCTCCCGTTTCTGATACAACTGCCGATATCGCGGATAAGGTTTTATCATATGTGGATAATATGCTGAAAAGAAACTATTTATAATTTCGCGTTTGTTTTCGAAACTTAAATCTCGGGCTGGGATAAGCGACAAATCTTGAAAAGTATCTGTATAGCCGTCGCAGTAGAGCTCAATTTGATCCAATAGCGATGGGACAAGATTAAAAGTTACTTTAGTATCTTTTTGACGGGTAGCCGCCAAAAGCATATCAAGATAATCCTTAAGGCCATGAAATCTGACCCAGGGCATTTGGAATTTCTCTGATTCAGGATTAAAATAATATGGCTGGTGCATATGCCAGAGAAGCGCAACCTTAAGCTTTCTTTTCCCCACCATAGCAGAAACCTATTTCCTGGCCTACTCTATTTTGAGTTTCATGGCCAACTGTGTCGCCGTACGTTGTTGATTGGTTCCGGCGTAATCCTTATCCATTTTATCTAAAAGCGGTTGAACATCATCTGCCATCCCGGCATTAACATAGTTACGAACGGCACCAAGAAGATAGTCGGGTTCGCCAGCCAAACCCGGGAATAAACGAATAGCCTCTAAATACTTCTCGGCCGCCGCTTGAAATTCCTGTTTGACTTCTCTGCAAGCGGCAATCCCTGCATAAGCAGAGGCGGTCGCAATCTCATCAACATGATATTTATCAATATACTTCTGAAAATGAATGATAGCCTCATCATAATTTTTACTTTCAAAATATGAATTGGCGGCATAAAACACAGCGGAAGCCGCAATTGGGCCAGAATAATCATCCGCAATTCCATTAAAATCAAGAATTGCCACCTGATAGTTCTGCTGACGATATTTGCCAATTGCTTCGGCAAAACGATCAGCCGCCTCACCTGCCTGCCCGGATTTCATATTTGAATAATAAATCGCCCCTACCGAAACCACAATTACGGCGGCGACGGCAATCGAAATCATCTGCCAATTTTCAAGGATCCAATCCTTCGACTGGAGCATGAAGGTGGTAAATTTATCTTCCTTCATCTGTTGCTTGGTAAGTTTTACTTTGGTTCCCATTTGGCCTCTCTCAATTTCAATTTCATTTATATTTTATATCGGCTATATATGATATTTCTTGGCTTAACATTTTAAAAAAAATGGGGTCGAAACAAATCTCGACCCCAAAAAATAGTTCCACTCAACTAAAAATAACCAACAAAACCAATATTAAAGTGATAGTTTTGCCATCTGTTTTTGGATCTTAAAATTTTGTTATTTTCAGCATCTACCCCCTGATAAACATTCTGCCTATAAGTAGTATAGGTGATTGCACAGTCCAGCAATATTTGAGACCAGTGAATTCCAGTGCCGGCCGAAACACTCCATCCAGTTATTTTATCGGTGTCATAGGTAAAAGCATAACTGACTCTACGACTGTCGACTTCAAGCGACGAACCATCAGATTGCTGAGTTCCTCCCGCGGAATTTTCACTTTCGTAGGTTGTAGTATAATCATTAATATTTCCAGAAGGAAATACTTCAGTCCTCGCGCCAAATCTTAGTGGTATCTCGCCAAACTTGGTATCAAATAAATATTCAGTTCCAAATCTAAACTGTAAAACATTGCTCCAATTTGGAGTCGCATCTGTTGCGGAATAAAACTCATCAACATCACCGGTTGCCGTTAAAAACAGACTATCAAGATTTTCAACTTTTTTCCCTTTAAATCCTCGATATTCCACATCCGATGATACCAGCCAATTATCTTTTATATTATATGCCATTCCAAAACCAAGCATCATCGGCATTTCAATTTTGGATGTCATATTATTGATATATACTGTATCGGCATCAAACATCCCTCCACCTTGATCGGCGGGAAGGCCATTGATACTTGGTAAAATATACAGCGTTGAGTCAGAACTCGCGGTCATTACAAAAGGTGTCCTCAGCATTAATCCAGCCCGGAAATTATCTCTGGTGTACATAAGACCCAGCGTGAAGTTAAAACCGGAATAAGATGAAGAATCAATTGTTTCAAAGTTAATAATTCCTGTTGCATGGCCACCCTGATAAGCATTGGTATCAACAACAGCCATTCTTGACTCATTTGTAACAACTTTACCGGTATAAATATTGGCCGAAAATCCGGCAGAAAATTCTTTATTTATTCGAGTACCCATTGCCAGATTAAAACTATTAATTCCACCTTTTCTTTGCATAAATGCATTAGGATCATCATCATCCAATGGATCATCAGGATCAAAATCACTCCACTCATACAACTTTTCATAAAATTCAAAGTGGGTGTCAAAATTTCTGACATAAGAGATATTTAAGACAACATGATGATTACTGATTCGTAAAGGGGAGATAATATTCCAATCATTTATGCTCCCAACTCTGCCGGTATGATCAGTCTTAATGGCCCTTTGATGTGAGGCAAAATACTTATTATAGCCACTTGGGTTAAGTGAACTATAATTAAATCCCATCAAAGTGCTTTCATGAATATAAAGTCCGGCCGGATTCCATCCGCCCGCCGCTCCATCGTCAGAAAGAGCAATGTACGCCTGTCCCATACCTTCTGATCGAGCCCCACCGCCATAATAACTAAAGCCAAGTCCCTGTTGCTGACAATAGGCTGTCGTTGTGAGGATTAATACAAACATGATGGCAGTTTTGAACAACGACAATTTCATAATTTTTTATCCTCCAAAAATTTTTAAT
>JAAERC010000225.1 GCA_024230695.1 Candidatus Zixiibacteriota bacterium | reverse complement strand
AAGCTTATCATAAACCCTATATAATGAATTCCCGATAGCCGTAGAACGAAGATGCCCGACCCCAAACGGTTTGGCAATATTAGGCGAGGAAAAATCAAAAACAATATTTTCTCCGCCGCCAAGATCAGAGGAACCATATTTATTTTTCTTTTCCAGTATTTCCGATAAAGTATATTTGGCCAATGTCCCGGTATTAATTTTTGCATTGTTAAATCCACCAGCCGCTGAAAAAGAAATATAATTTATCTTTCTTTTCTCAAGTTGCGCCGTCTGAGCTTTGACAAGAATTTGATTTAGGTTGTTTGGATTTAATCCGGCCTTTTTGGCAATTTGAAATAATGCCAGCGCAAACTGCCCCATCTCCGGATTCCTCGGAGTTTCTAACATATTGTAGATCTGTTCAAAATCAAGAGATGGAATATTGGCGCTGTTTATATCATCATCCTGATAGAGATTCACAAATGCCTTAGCCGTTAGCTTGGCAATCTCAGATTTATATTTATCAAGTATCATTTGTTATCCTACTCAACCTTTTTAAAAGATATTTTCTTTTTATCCTTTAATATCCTGAAAAAAACTCTGTCATGCCAGTTTTTTTCATATTCAACCATCAATTCAAGATAAATATCATCAATTAAACGACTTGAATCCAGTTTTATTTCTATTGCCAACATTTGAGCGAAAAAATGAAAATCTAATTTTTCCTTAATAATAAACTTTTGAATATTATCTCCCGATATTTCGAGAGTTGGATATAAATCCTTCAAAACTCGATGAATCTGTATCGATAATTCATTTTTTGTTAATTTATATTCATTATCATCCATTACCCGGTCGCCTCGATTTTATATCCCGAATCTGTTTTAATCTCAGAGTCCCTGAAAAAGAAATAATAAGAAACCGATGAAACAAAGTAAAGCCCAACCGCAATCATTAAAGGCAGTGTATAACCATAGCTTTCAATCAAACGTCCGCCATAATAAGTCGAAACCATCCAGGAAGATGTCCATGACAACATCAATAGCGCGTTAACTAATGCTTGCTCTGATTTACTTACCATTTCCATTCCAAAATTACTGCCAATCGGTACCCCAAGATTCATTAACGCCCCTCGCATAAGAAAAGCTCCGATTGCCATCGGTAACGAATATGTATAGGCCAGAATCACCATAAATGGCATCGATAAAAGTTGTGTTAAAACCACTGATCGAATCATCCCGATCTTTTTGACTAAAACCGGCCCAGCTAATATCCCGATCAACATAGTTGTGTGACCAACAAAATATAACCAGCCAATATTATCCGTCGGTTGTCCAAAACGATCACGAAAATACAGATTAAGAAACGGAATAATCAATCCAGCCCCGGAACCAACAATAAAATGAGGGAAAAACAATTTCCCATAAAGACCGATGCGTCTTTTTAAAAGATCAAATGAAAAATCTGAATCTTTATCGGCCTTGGATGGATCAGCGGCTTTAATCAATCCAAAAGGCAGTACTGCTAACAATCCCAGGCCGCCCGCTAACACAAATGCCCAGCGATAAGCGGCGACTATTCCGCCGTTCATAGAAGATAACAAAGTAACCATTTCGCCAAAAATAAGCGATCCTATCATACTTGCCAGAAGAGATACACCAAATGAGACTGAAAAGATATAAGTTCTTTCTTTGGGCGTACTATTTCTCATAAAAAACGGTCCGGCGGCAACCCGATAAAAGGTCATGGCCATCCCCGCCAAAAATGATAACACAAACAACATGCTACTCGCCGGTATTTGTGTTAGAAAAAGTATTGCAAGAACATAAACGGTTGTACTTAATAATAATATTTTCTTTAAACGGATACGTCTTAATACAAACGCTGCCGGGATTGCCATTAATGTCATTCCCAGGGCACCAAATGACAATACCTTTCCAATAAACGATTCAGGTATCCCCTGTTCACGCAAATAAAGATTCATCAGTAGCAAATAACACGCAAAGGTCAAACCAATTAGAAACGACCCGGTCAAATATAAACGTACATTTCGGGAAAAAAGTTGTAGATGTTTCCAGTAATCATCAAGCTGGCCAATTGGATCAATCTTTTTACTTACGGTCAATCCCTGATTATCGTAAGAACCTATATTTTCTGAATGAGGTGGTTTCATTAAATCAAACTAAACCAGCAGATACTCGCCCTGGCAGATATACTCAACCGGACCGGTCAAAAATATTTTTTTGTCTTGTTCTGTCCATTCGATGTGCAAAGAACCGCCCGGAAAAACAACCTCAACCTTACGATTGAGAAAACCATTAATTATTCCTGCCACAGCCGCTGCAGCCGCTCCGGTTCCAGATGATCCGGTTGCTCCCGCACCCCGTTCCCAATCATTTAATTTTACCTTTGAACGGCTAACTATTTTCACAAACTCGACATTGGTGCGGTTAGGAAATAATTTACTATTTTCGATTACATTTCCGAGAAACCGCCAGTCAAAATCGAAATTATCAACAAACAAAACAGCATGTGGATTTCCAACAGACAACGCCGTAATTACAAAATCATGTTTATCAATTTTAATTGGACTGTTGATATGAAACTTCTGTTTTGATTTTAGTGGAACCTTTTTAGTTTCAAATTCAGGTTCTCCTAATGATACTTTAATGATCGATTGTTTCATGCCAGATTTAATGATCTGCGCAGTTGGGCTATCACATTCGGTCTCAATTTTCACCTTACTTTTTTTCTTATATTGCAAAGCAAGATAAGCCGCCGTTATTCTTAATCCATTCCCCGATTTTTCTGCCCAGCTTCCATCCGAATTAAAAATATCGAGAAAACAATCACACTTCCGACTCGACCTAAGAACCAAAACTCCATCGGCACCAATGCCAATATTTCTATTGCAGATATTTTCGGTCAGGTCATTAAAATCAATTGATGTCGATCGTTTACCAATCAAATCAACTACTATAAAATCATTGCCAAGACAATGAAATTTTTTAAATGCTATTTTTTTCATAATATCAAAATATTGTTTCAATCCGACATGTAAAGCAAAAAGCCCCGTCATAAGACGGGGCTTTAATAACAAATTGAATCTTATGGCATATTTTCTTTAAATACTTCACCAAGTCTTTTAATACCTTCGATGATATTTTCATGTGAGGCATTAGAAAAATTAAGCCTAAGCGTATTGTCACCTGTTTTATCCGGGAAGAATGGAGCTCCGTAAACATAAGCAACTTTTTTATCAATCGCTTTAGGAAGAAGCGCCGAAGCCGACATTGATTCCAGCAACTCACACCAAAGGAATAATCCACCCTCAGGTTTTGTCCAAGTGAATTCAGATGAGAAGTGTTTTTCCATTTCATCAAGCATCAATTGGCATTTTGCACCATAATTAACTTTTAGTTTTTCAATATGCCCATCAATTACACCCGATCTAATAAATTCATTGATCATCAACTGGGTAAAGGTGTTTGATTGCATATCGGCACCCTGTTTGATTTTCTCAAATGTTCTGAGAATATCCGGGTGTGCATTCACCCAGGCTACTCTGAGACCGGGAGCACATATTTTTGAAAACGTTCCAAGTGAAATGACAATATCTCCACCCATTGATCTCAGACTCGGTAGATCCTCTCCGGCAAACCGAACATCTTTGTAAGGATTATCTTCCAAAATCGGCACATTATATTTAAGTGCAATATCTATCAGCGCTTTTCTCCGCTCCATACTCATCGTTATGCCAGTTGGATTCTGGAAAGTCGACACTGTGTAAATAAATTTGGGTTTATATTTTTTAATTTGATCTTCAAGCTGGTCAGTTAACATACCGTCATTATCCATCTCAACCTGAGCATATTTGGCACGATTGAAATCAAACGATAGTATTGCACCAACATATGTTGGTGATTCGGTGATGATATAATCGTCCGGATCAATAAAAGCATTTGAGGCCAAAGAAATACCCTGTTGTGATCCGGAAGTAATTAATATATTTTCCGGTTTAGTGTCGGTTCCCTGATCGGTCTCTCTTTGTGCAAGTGCTTCACGAAGGGCCGGTACTCCCATTGTAAATGAATACTGCAAGGCACTTGATTGGTTTTCTTCGATAACTTTTACAGCCGCAGATTTTAGCTCATCTAATGGAAACATCTCGGGTGCAGGCAAGCCGCCTGCAAAAGAAATAACACCCGGTTGCGAAGAGATCTTGAGAATTTCTCTTATAATAGAGGCTTCCAAATCGGCAACATGCGAGGCCAGAATCCATTCAGCCGGATTGGCCTTAACCTTTTTTTCTACCATAGTTTCACTCATACTTTATCCCACTTATTTAACTTTTATTTTCTGTTAAAAAGATAATATATGACTGTTTAAAGTCAACCCTATAAAGCCATTTTGCTATTACAATCTTATATAAGATTTATTAAAAATATGGTTGACTTATCAGAGTAATTTTATAATTCTATTATGTTATAATCAAACAAGTTAGCGTCCGAAAGGCAATTATTATGTGTAATGGAAAAATGGCGCAATTATTATGTGTTTTATTGGGGTTATTGTTGATGATTTCGGCGTGTGGTAAAAATAATACTACCAGTAGCACCGGTCCAATTGAGGAGGCCGATGGCTCTTTTGTGGCAATGGCTGTTGGCAGAACCATTACAAACGTATCTGGATATCAAACGCGTATTGATATAATTACTGCCCGATTTGACAGCTCATATGCACCCTGCAATCCGGTTACACCTGTCCAGGTGAATGCAATCACCTGCAATGAATATACTCTCGGGTGGGAGTCAGATTTGAACTGCTATCAATATATGGATGTCATCTATAATATTGAATTTATTGATTTGGGAGGAGAGTATATCTATACCATAACCGGAAATTCCGAAGTTCCATCTTTTGTTGATACTATTAATTTTCCGGTAAATGAAACCTACGTTACTTCGCCATCATACTATGGTAATGAATCGCTTTCCGGATTTGATGTAACCTGGGAATCAGGAAATGGATCAGGGACTGTT
>JAAERC010000224.1 GCA_024230695.1 Candidatus Zixiibacteriota bacterium | reverse complement strand
TCCAATAATTTGCCCGCTGAAATTTTTCCATATTTTGCATTTTCATCCGGAATATTTTTAAAAAAACAGCCTGCAGTATTCGCATTATGTGGCAGTTTATTGTCTCGCTCAGCCTTAATTTTTTCGCATTTACTTCTGATTATCTCCTGTTTGCCCAATTCTAGTGCAAATTTTGCCGTCACAACAGTCTCCCTGGTCCTTTTCAGAATCGAATCGCGATAACCAAACTTGAAATACGCATTCTCTTCAATTCTAATATCTCCCTGTCTGTCAACCAGTTGCGCCGACTGTAAAACACTGCCGGTTTCAGTTCCATATGCTCCGGCGTTTCCGTATACGGCTCCGCCAACAGTGCCATAGATACCAGTAGCAAATTCAAGTCCGGTTAGACCGTTTTCGGTGGCAAAATCAACAAGAGATTGCAGATCTTCACCGGCTCCACAGCTTATTTTGTTACCCTCAAGCTCTATCCCCTTGATCGAGTTCTTGATTACCAGTCCATCAAAACCATCATCTGAAACCAGAATATTAGAACCGCCTCCAAGCAAAAAAACTGAAATATCTAATCCGTTGCAAACCTTCAGTATAGAAACTAATTCATCAATACCGCTGACCTCAAAAAACAATCTTGCCGGTCCACCTGTTCCAAAGGTATTAAGATTGGCGAGCGGGCAATTAGTTATCAACTTATCGCCAAACTTTTCTTTCAATTTCTGTTCTATATCTTTTAATGTCATCAATTCTGCAAAATCCATTTTAATCAATAAATATACCGTTTTGCGGTATTATAGGCAAGACAAATGAATCAAAATTTCTCTCTTTATATGAGGACCGATCCTATAAAGGAATCTAACTCTCAACATTTATTCTTTGGTATCGCCGTTGTTTTCCGATTCAGGGTCATCAGATTTTGGGGTTTCCGACTCCGAATCGATTTTACTTTCTTCCCCGTCTTTTGATTCCTCTTCCGGTTGGGGATCCGGCTTGCTGGCTTCATCAGTATAGTTCAATCGTAATTCATGCAAAATATTGGTGAGGAATTTATCTTCCTCATCATTTAAATTTCCCTTGGTTTTCTCAGAAACCATACCAAGCATATCAATACTGATTCTGGCCTGCTCCAAATTCCGCTCAATTTTTCCGGTAACCGGAGACATGATTTTACCCATATTCTGCATTGCCGCCATCTGTAAGGACAAAACTAATTGAAACAGATGTTGATCGATTTTTATTTCCGAGTCGTTCATATAACCTCCATTTTATTTTACATAAATATACTAATATCGTTCAGATTAGCACAATAAATTTATCCGAATTGAGGAAGATCGATCCGTTTAGCCGATCTTATTTCCAAATATTTTCTTAATTTACCAAGTTCAGTG
>JAAERC010000223.1 GCA_024230695.1 Candidatus Zixiibacteriota bacterium | reverse complement strand
TTGCCGATATTTTATATGATTGGGTGAAAAGCCCAATTGAAAAAGATTAAACTATTTTCGCTTTTGGGCGATTGGATTATTATGGATTTTGCTACAATTGGCGGTCTGGTAATTGGTATCGGTGCAGTAATTGTGTCATTCCTTATGGAAGGCGGGCATCTCAGTGCCATTTTGCAGGCTCCCGCTATGATAATTGTTATTGCTGGTACTATAGGGGCTAGTTTTATTACTACCTCAGTTAAAACAATTATGCGTATCCCAAGTTATCTTAAGTTGGCCTTATTCGGAAGTAATAATAATCCGCTTAATATAATCGCGATGATTATTAAGATGTCTGAAAAGGCTCGTATGGAAGGTATTTTGGGTCTTGAAAATGACATGAAATATATACGAGATCCATTTTTTAGAAAATCAATCCAGCTTGTTATTGATGGCACAGAAGTGACGGTTCTCAAATCAATTTTGGAAACGGAAATTGCTTATGTGGAGGAGCGTCATAAAAAGGGAATAGCCCTCTTTCAAAAGTTGGGCGGTTTCTCACCTACCCTTGGTATTATTGGAACAGTCTTAGGATTGATACATACATTAGGTAATGTTACCGAGCCGGACCGGATGGCAACCGCTATCGCCGGTGCCTTTATTGCGACCCTCTGGGGAGTGGCTTTGGCTAATCTTGTTTATCTTCCGATAAGTGACAAACTAAGATTGCGTCATGAGGAAGAATTAGCCACGCTCGACCTAATTATGGAGGGCGTAACTTCAATTCAATCGGGCGACAATCCACGAATTGTTAAAACCAAATTGTTATCTTTTATTTCGCCTGAGTTGAGAAGGGGCAAAATCTAACATGCCTCGCCGCAGGAAATTTGAGGATAGTGAGAACTCAGAGCGGTGGCTTCTGACCTATGCCGATCTAATTACTCTTTTACTTGCCTTTTTTATTGTCATGTATTCAATGTCACAAGTTGATGCCAAAAAATTTGGTAAGATGTCTGATGCTTTGTCCGGCGTGCTAAAAGGCGGAACGGTTATTTTGAAACAGGGATCACATGTTGGTGTGTTACCGGGTGGCGGAATATTAAAAATAGCTGTTTTGAAATCTATTGGTGAATCGATTGAAAAAGATTTTATGGGCATGGGAAATGAAAAATTGGTTAATGCCGAAGTTTCCGAACGAGGATTGGTTATTCATATAATGGAATCTGCTCTATTTAAAATGGGCTCGGCTGTTTTGTCTGATAAAGCGATTGAGACACTTGGAGTCGTTGCTGAGCATTTAAGACAATTGCCGAATCATATTAGAATTGAAGGGCATACCGACAACAGGCCAATAAAAACGATCAAGTACCCATCAAATTGGGAACTGTCATCGGCGCGAGCCACAGAAGTGGTACGATATTTCATTGACAATCATGGTGTCAAACCGGATGAAGTATCGGCTCTTGGTTATGGTGAATTTCGACCACTTGCTCCCAATAACACCGAAGATAACCGCGCAAAAAATAGAAGAGTTGATATTGTGGTAATGACATTAGAAATAACAGCAACCGAACCAACATCACAGTTTTATAATCCAAATTAATATCGGAATGGAAATATTTTTCCGCCTTTCCGGTATCATTTTCCATGCTCAAGTAGAATCAGATATTATCAAAATTTCCTAACCTGCTGTATAATAGAGAATTAGTCACATATTGTTAGTTTGGCACCGGCCTTGCTTTTCATCTGTTCGGATAATGATATGTCAGAATTGATTAAAAATACAGTGTTTAACAAAATCGGTATTCCGCTTTATCGGTCGTATCTGAATATGGCCTCAAGTCGACACAAACTGATTGCCGGGAATCTGGCCAATATTTCGACACCCGGGTACCAAAGTAAAGATATTGATTTTCATGGTGAACTGAACAAAGTCGTCAAAGATAAAGGTCATTTGAAGGGAAAATTGACTCATTCGGCGCATCTTCCGGTAGGTCGTTCACATTTAAAGGGTCCTGATATTATTGTTAATAAATCTATAAATGGAAATGGTGTCAACAATGTTGATGCTGATGCTGAAATCGCTAATCTGGCCCAGAATCAGATTTATTACAGTATTGGCGCCAAGTTATTGGCCAGTAAATTTCAGGGATTACGAAGTGTCATTAAAAGTAAGTAGAGGTTTATAAATGTCCGGTTTATTTAGTTCAATTGAAGTTTCAGCATCGGGAATGACTTTGCAGCGGCGCAAGATGGATGTCGTGGCTCAGAATATTGCCAATGCCGAAACGACCAAAACTAAGGACGGCACCCCTTACAGAAGAAAAAGAGTGCTTGTATCCGAAGCCGAGGAATCAATTCCTTTTAAAATGGCAATGTCCAGCGCTCGAACAAAATTGGCACGAACAAATCACCGACATCTGATCAGTAGTCCCAAAAACTCCAGTGGAACTCTGGAGATCTCAAAAACTGAAGCCAATGAAATTGAAGATCCGGCTTCATCTTTTAGATTGGTCCATGATCCGGATCATCCGGATGCAGATGTAGAAGGATTTGTTAAAATGCCGGATATTGAAATAGTAAATGAAATGGTTGATATGATGGCCGCTTCGCGCGCCTATGAAGCAAATACAATGGCAATTTCAACAGCAAAAGAGATGGCCAAAAACGCTCTTGATATATAATTGGAAGGATAAATAGATGAATATTAATTCAGTTGGAATCAATGCCTATCGGGATATGACTGGTAAAACGCAGACCAGCAAAAAACCGGTTGAGGCCGAGAAAACCGTACAGATCCAAAAACCAGAAAAGATTAAAATCCCGGGTCGGATCGATAAGATCGGTTCAGATGTGTCGATTAGGCTTGAGGGAGAAGAGTATGCGGAAATGTTATCGCCAGAAGAAAAACAGGCATTGGAACTTCTGTTTGATAAATATGGTGATAAAAGGGGTATGTTGAATTCAGGTAACTCCAGTCGCCCCGGACTGGGATCCTTTGTGGATGTGAAACTATGACCAATGGAATTGGACAAATAAACAAGCTAATTCCTGCGCTTCAGCAGGCAGTAGAATCTAAAAGCAGTTCAGATGTAAAAGCTACTGATGGTAAATTTACAGATGTTTTTAGTGAGCTTGTTAATTCAGTTAATTCTGTTCAGCAGGAATCTGCCAATGCACAGGAGATGTTGGCGTCTGGCGAGGCGGCTGATCTTCATCAGGTAATGATCGCCGTTGAAGAAGCGGGGATCTCAATGGATCTTTTTCTGGAAATAAGGAATAGATTATTAGAAGGATATCAATCGCTTGTAAAAATGCCTATGTAAAATAACTATTTGAATGTTTCTGCCATAGGATCGGTGGATATTAATAAATAGGATTTGTAATGGAATATTTTAAGGAACTGTCTTCAAATATTTCCGACTTTGTTCGGAAAATGTCACCCAGCCAGGCAATAATGCTCATTGGCGTTACGCTTAGTATTATTGTCGGCCTTGTTGTTACCGCCAGCTGGATTGGCGGTGAAATCAATTACTCGGTATTATATTCACAATTAGATCCATCTGAAGCCGCTGAAGTGGTGGCTTATCTTGGTGAAAATAATAAACCTCACAAACTTTCAGATGGCGGACGAACCATAATGGTTCCGTCTGATGATGTTTACAGTTTGAGAATATCGCTGGCATCAGAAGGGTTACCGCAGTCAGGAAATATTGGTTATTCTATTTTTGATCAATCAAATTTGGGGATGACTGAGTTTTTACAAAACCTCAATTTTCGCCGTGCGCTTGAAGGCGAACTGATGAAAACGATTATGCAACTGAACAATGTTCAGGCCGCTCGAGTACATATTGTTATGCCCAAACCGCGATTATTTAAGAAGGATAAGTTGGAAGCAACCGCTTCAATTGTCCTTAAGCTAAAAAAGATGGGGGGATTGGATAAATCTCAATTATCTGGAATAACACATCTGGTTGCTTCATCGGTTGAGGGATTAAAACCTGAAAATATTTCTATCGTTGATTATCATGGTAACCTACTCTCGTCGGAAATTGAATCGGATGTATTGGCGGGGCTTTCTTCTTCACAACTGGAAGTTAGAAAAAATGCGGAAAATTACCTTGAAGATAAAGCGCAATCGATGCTGGATGGTGTTATTGGTCCGGGAAAATCAATTATCAGAGTGTCGGTTGATATGAATTTTAAACAGGTTGAAAAAACGTCTGAGTCATACGATCCGAATACGCCGGTTATTCGAAGTGAAGAGAAAACCGAAGAGTCGGCGGTGGCATCTGATAAACAAGACGAATTTGCCGAAAGTAAAGACGATAAAAAGATAGAGACCTCAATTGCCAATTATGAAATAAGTAAAACGGTTGAGCATATTGTTAATTCAGTTGGTAATATTGATAGATTGAGTGTGGCGGTCATGATTGATGGAGTTTATAGAGATGTCGAAAATGCCGAGGGTGTTTTGGAGAATGTTTATGAACCAAGACCACAAGAGGAGATCGACCGTATAACAGCTATTGTAAAAAGTGCGGTTGGTTTTGACCAACAAAGAAGCGATCAAATCGAAGTTGTCAATATTTCATTTGACAATCAATCAATGGAACATGACCAGCAAAAACTGGATCAAATGGTTGAACTTGATTTTTATTATGATATTGCTACTAAAATCGGATGGGGTTTGCTGGCGATACTTGTTCTGTTATACGCCCGCAGTAAGGCAAAAAGATTATTCCGCGCTTTAGGAAGATTGCTTCCTGGTGCCAGAATAGCTCCTCCACCTGTAGTTGAGGAGGAGGAAGAAGAAGAAGATGAGATGGGAATTGTGGATGAGGAACCGCCGCCGGTGGTAATAAAGAAGAAAAGAAAAGCTACTGTTGTTGATGCGATGCAAAAAGTCGCCAATGATAAGCCGGAAGAGGTAGCAAGAGCGATAAAAACAATGATGTTAATAGGTGCTGAAGATGAGTAATGAAAGTTTAGCCGATTTTTCGGCAATCCAAAAAGCGGCGATTGCGCTGATTTCTTTTGGATCGGAAGTATCGGCACTGGTTCTTAAAGGAATGTCGGATGCCGATGTTGAAAGGCTGACCGTTGAAATTGCGAATATGAAAGATGTTTCACCCGACTTACAGGAGCAAATTGTAGGTGAATGTCATGATATCTTTATTGCCCGTGAATATGTTTCTCAGGGTGGTGTTGACTTTGCACGCGAAATATTACAAAAAGCGGTTGGTGATCAACGAGCCAGCGAGATTTTAAATCGACTCGAGTCATCGTTCCAAACATCCGGTTTTAATTTATTAAAAAGTATTGATACAAAACAGTTGGTCGGAATTATTCAGAATGAACATCCACAAACAATAGCAGTTATTCTTACTCAGCTAACGCCTAACCAGGCTGCCTCGATTCTCTCTGACTTACCTTCTGAGTTGCAGTCAGAAGTTTCCTTGCGGATTGCTACAATGGAAAAGATATCCCCAGATATTCTGAAAGAAATTGAGATAACATTATCGACTCATTTTGAAGATAGTGCCGCCAATGATATCACCCTTTCCGGTGGCAGTAAAACGATGGCTGAGATTTTAAATACAATTGATACAGCCGCGGAAAAAAATATCCTGCAATCGCTTGAGGCCGAGAATGCCGAATTGGCCGCTGAAATTAAAAATATGATGTTTGTCTTTGACGATCTGATATTACTTGATGATCGTTCGATTCAGAGACTACTTAAAGAGGTCGAATCACGCGACCTGGCTGTTGCTCTTAAAGCGGCATCAGAAGAAGTTCGTGCCAAGATCTATTCCAACGTTTCCGAACGTGTCGCGGTTATGATTAAAGAAGAAATGGAGTTTATGGGACCGATGCGACTTTCGGATGTCGAAACTGCCCAGCAACAGGTTGTTGAGGCTGTTCGCAGATTAGAAGAAGAAGGTCAAATTGTTGTGGCCGGTCGTGGCGGTGGAAAGGATGATGTCATTGTCTAATCGACTGATCAGTCCTGAAGTTGTCGGTGATAAAGTAATTATTGGCGATTTTCGAGCTGATATTGTAACCGATCGCAAGGCTGAGGAGGTGGTCCGAAAATCATTTCCAGAGTTAGATGTTATTACATCGGTTGAGGGAAATAAGCTGATTCCGATTGTTTGTTTACTAAAACTAAATAAACGTATTGAACAAGAGAATATTCAAACCAAAATTGTTGCATCTAATGAGACTGAACAAGCCAAAAATGATGGATATAAAAAAGGTTATCAGGATGGACTAAATAAAGGGCATGAGGAAGCTCAGCAAGTTATTGATAATTTTGGTTCGTTAATAAATACGGCTACTCAGGAGCGAAGAAGATTATATGAGGATGCCAAAAAGAATATTCTTGAAATGATAATCAGTATTGCCAAAAAGATCACATTTGGGGCCGCCAGAACAGATCCCGATGTCACCGCCGGAATCATATCAGGCGTAATAGATAAAATAGTTGATAAAACAAAAATAAAGGTCAAGGTTCACCCGGAACATTACCCATCAATTGATCAGCAGATTGATCGTTTTAAGGCCGATTCAACCGCAATAAAAGATATTACAATTGAACCGGATACTCGAGTTCGACAGGGTGGATGTTATATTGAAACACCTTCTGGCGATATTGATGCTCGGGTCGAAAGCCAGATGGATATAATTACGAGTGCTTTTGATAATAGCAATGGTGAATTGTGAAAACTATTCCATACGATCTCTACGCCAGACGGATTGAAGAGATAAGTACAATCAAACATTCTGGCCGGGTTGTTAAAATAGTTGGTCTGATAGTGGAATCCGAGGGACCGGCTGTTTCCATAAATGAT
>JAAERC010000222.1 GCA_024230695.1 Candidatus Zixiibacteriota bacterium | reverse complement strand
CCGCTTTTTTATGTGGGACATGGGCAATCACTTTTAACTGATCCATATCATCTGACCCATTCTGCGAGAAATGAGATATTATTCGATGATTGGAATCAGTATGATTATCATCGTTGGGATGTATTCAAAAACTCTCTTATCTCGGGTGTATCATACTTGTTTTTTTCTGTTTTTGGTGTTTCTCGAATATCGGCTAATATCGCATCTATTTCACTTCATCTGGCTGGAATGTTACTGTTTATTTTTGGGCTTTATCGTACTCGCTGCAAAAAAGAGATTCTATTTACTGCCCTGTTTCTTTTGATCAACGCTACTTTCTTTTATTATGGCCGCCTGCCATATCTTGAAAATGGCCTGATTTTTCTTTCTGGTTTAACATTTTATATTTTTGTCAAATACAATGATAAAATCTGGGGACAGGCTTTAACCGGCGGATTAATTGTTTTGGCCGCACTAGCCGGGAAACTATTTGGATTTATTCTTATTGGCCCGGTTTTTCTTATTCTGATATACAGATACCGAGCAAAGTTTATTAAACCTGTTTTGATTACTTTGGGAGGGATGATTGCCTCGGCATTTTTGTATATCTATATTTTTTACAGTAATAATCTGGCTTTGCTAAATAATTATTATGCCGAGCAGACAACCGGGATGTATGGCTCACCGCCGGGATTTTCCTCGGTGATTGCATTTTTAAAGATGTTAATTATATATGGCGGGGAATCAGGGTTGGTTGATTTCGCGCCATTTATTATTCTACTTATTGTTTTGAGTCTGATTCTTATAAACTTTGTCGTGCCGTATACAGGGAAATTTGATAAAGATCTTGTGCCGATTATTTTCTGTGTCGGATGGTTATTGGCAGGTGTATTGGGATTAATGCCTTTTTATTATCGGCCGATCCGGTATGCTTTGTTTTTATTTATTCCGGGAGCGGCAATATGCGGGTTCGCATTGAATTATGTTATTTTCAATAAAATAAAATTATCACTTCACAACCGATATATTTCATTGCCATTATTATTCTTTTTCCTGTGGTACATTTCCACTCAGGTTTTTATATTTTTCGCGCCATTTGGGCAAAAATCTATTGTAGGTGTGAAAGCCATGCCAATGACAGCCCTTTTTGCATTAGCAGTTGTGGCCATACTGTTTTTTGCTTTCTTCAAAAAGCGAAGTTATATAACCGGCAAATGGCCGGCAATTATCTTCGGATTTATTATTCTGGCAATTTGCTTAAATCAGGGTCAATATTTTTATAAGGGATTAACCGAATCGGGACAGTTATTAAAACAGTACAATAATGAATTCGCTCAAATGATTGATAAAGATGCTGTATTGACAGGACCCTATGCCCCGGCTTTATCGATAGAAAATGACCTTAAATCTGTTATTTATGTTTTTGGTTTGGCCAATATCGAAAAAAATCTATTTGAACGGTTTCCTATTACTCATATTGTCTCCGACCGACATAATTGGCAACGAGCTATAAAAGATTTTCCATTTTTGAAATCATCTCTTCTGGTAGTGCAAACCGTTATTCGTAATCAGGTAATCTCTCTTTACCGGATTCCAACGGCAAAAGTTCCGGGAACCTATTTTGAAACGGCGCAAAATTATTTCAGGAGAGATATTTTTGATTCGGCGCTGGTACATTTTCAAAAGTTTTCCAAACAACATCCGGAAAATCTGTTGGGTCAAATTCATTTGGTTTTGGCACTCTCAGCAAACGGCGAAATTGAAAAGAGCAGACAGATCATGAATCAATTGCTGGCTGAACATCCCGATAATTATATGTTACATGGTTTCTGCGTCGGTTATTATAAGCGTTTGTCTGCCGTAACCGGTGACAATAGTTATCTCCAATTATCTGAATATCATGGAAATATAGCACAAAAACGTGTCCCCGGAATAGCCATAGCCAATTAGGCGGGATATCATCCCCATCTTTTTCCATTTACTACTTTTTTATTCAGATATTAATATCCCGCCCCACTCAATAGCGGTGAAACCGTTGCGCTGAATTGCATCGGGTAACGGTAATTCTTCTAATTCAATTGGCACATCCAATGGCCTGAACAAAAATATCATTCTTAGCAGATTATCGGGAACAGGATCAATGGTTAATGAAATCATTTCTTCAACATCCTGCGGATAAACAGCCAAAGATGGTGTTGTTCCGAATCGTGGTAACCAATAATCAATAAAATCATCAATCTCTCTTCCGACAAAACCAAGATTGCCCAGTAGGAACCGTATTTCATTTTCCAAATCACTGCCATCTAATAACCAGCCGGACATATAATTTAAAGATATTGGTTGGCGCGTCTCATAAAACAGATAATCGTACACGCCATCAATTATGCCCTCTGGTGTCACATTGACATCCCAGCCATTATTGTATGGCGGTTCCGATACAATTATTTGTCCGCCGTTGGGGAAATCTATGTCGACGCTTATATCAGAAGTGGTTTCCGGGTAAAGATATAAATTTGGCGCCTCAACCATAAAGTCGTTAGTGAAAAACAAATCCTTATAATCGGTTGCCTGAGTATTAAGAATTTGGAATGAATTTGCACCGCCATACTGGTTAAAGTGAAGGAAATAATCAAATTGATCAAGATTGCTGAAACCGTACCGCCCCAAAGAATCTGTTTTGCCTATAATTGATTCTCCACCAACAGCGGTTAAAACTATATTTTTTGACTCAAAGTAACAATTGGCAAAAAACTCGCTCTGTTCAATTATTACTCCGGTGACTGAATTAGGAACATTTGGAACTGCATCCAAATTAATTGTTACCGATTCACCACTACCAATTTTATAAAGTTCGGTGTAAAATCCATCGGCTTCGGCATACAATAGATAATTATCATAATCAGGAATAGTAATCGTGATTGCTCCCTCAGAGGCCATTTCTATAGTATCAAGAACTAATCCATATACAGGCGCAAACGACTCAGACTCTGAATTCGGTTTTCCACCTAATATATATCCGGGGTCAGAATGAACATATATTGTTATATCTGTGGCGACACTATCAATCGCGGCGGGAAAAGAATGGTCGTCCTCCGGGCCGGTGGAATTACTACATGATAAAATCGTTGATATTGATACTATCAGTAGTAATACCAAAAGTGAATAATCTCTTGTTTTCATTTTATAAATCCCCTCTATAAAATTTCTATTTTATATTTCTACTCATCAATCAATATTCCACCCCATTCGATTGCAGTGAAACCGTTGCGTTGGATAGCATCCGGTAATGGTAACTCCTCTAATTCAATTGGCTCGTCTAATGGTCTGAATAAAAATAACATTCTTAACAGATTATCAGGGACAGGTTCTATTGTCAAAGTGATCTGAGATTCCACATCCTGCGGGTGCATAGCCAGATATGGTGTTGGTCCAATTTTTGGTATCCAATATTCAACAAAATCATCAACTTCACGTCCGACATATCCAAGATTCATCATTATAAAGCGTAATTCGCTTTCAAGTTTGGTTCCGTCGAGCAGCCAACCGGATAGAATATTAAGTTGGGCCGGTTGTTTGGTATCATAGAACAGATAGTTATACTCACCATCAATAATTCCATCTGGTGTTACACTAACATTCCAGCCATTAATATATGGTGGATCCGATTCAACTATGTGCCCACCATTGGGAAAACTTATATCGACACTTATGTCAGTAGTAGTTTCGGGGTAGAGGTAAATATTAGGTGCAAGTATGGTAATTTCACTCACATTAAATAGTTCTTTATAATCGGTTCCAGCCGTATTTATAATACTGAATGACTTGGGTATTCCAAAATCAGCCGAATGAAGAATATACTCACATTCGCTAAGATTGCTGAATCCATAGCGTCCTAATGAGTCAGTGGTACCGTTAATTGAGCCTCCTCCGGGAATTGTGAGTACAATATTCTTTTCCGCATAATATTGATCTGTCATAGCGCCCATTGAATAGAATATTACTCCGGTAACAGAGTTGGGTTCTTGGGGGACAGGATCAAGATCAACAGTAATTGTCTCGCCAATTGAACAACCATAAAGTTCTGAATAAAAGCCGTCTGCTATGGCATAAATTTGACATGAACCCTCCCCGGCAATATCGATAACAATCTCCCCTTCTGTAGCCATCTCCAATGTATCAACATTGATTATAATAAAATTTCCGGAATTGACATAAAGTGTAATATTGGTGGCAACGCTGTCACCTGCGGGCGGAAATTCATGGTCGTCTTCCGGGCCGGTTGAATTACTGCATGATAATATAATTGATATTGATAAAATCAGCAGCACTACCAAAAGTGAATAATACCTTTTATTCATCTTATAAATCCCCTCTAAATTAGAGATAATATTTTTACTTTATATTTCATCCAACCAAATTACTCCCCACTCGGCAACAGTGAAACCATCGCGGATAAATTCATCAGATTCCGGCGGTGATGGAATATTGATTT
>JAAERC010000221.1 GCA_024230695.1 Candidatus Zixiibacteriota bacterium | reverse complement strand
GGTTTTTAAAAGAATAATAAATCTATCCACTGACTTCCTCTTTGAATTGATAACGTTTATATATTCTGTCGTTCTGTCCACCATTGTTCATCAATTGGTCATGTGAACCTGATTCCACAATTGAACCTCCATCGAGAACATAAACTTTATCGACTTTTTCCAACGTGTCAGGACGATGCGTTATCAAAATAGCGGTCATATCCGGCAAAACCATGTGTAGCCTTTCCCACAATGCTGTTTCGGTCCGAGAATCAAGAGCCGAAGTGCAATCATCCAGAATTAGAATTCTTGGTTTGCCAACCAAAGCCCTAGCCAAAGCCAAACGTTGTTTCTGACCTCCTGAAATTGCTACTCCGCGGGTGCCGATCGCCGTATTGAGTCCATCGGAGAAAGTAGCGACTTCATCTTTTAACTGCGACACTTCGACCGCCCATTCAACAACTTTCTCTTCGATATCTTCCCGCCCAAAGGTGATATTGTTTCGAATCGTATCGCTAAACAAGGTCGGTTCCTGTGGTACATATCCAATATTACGTCTTAAATCAGACAGCTTGAACTTACGCAGATCATGGCCGTCTAAGCTAATTGTCCCGCCGCTGGGATCGACAAGCCGTGGTAACATATTTATCAGCCAGCTTTTGCCAGAACCGACTTTGCCGACCAATGCAATAGTACTTCCGGCTTTGATATCTAATGAAACATCATTGATAATTTTTCTATCCGATTCGGGGAAGGAAAAACTGACCTTATCAAAACTGAGGTCCCCTTTGATATCGCTTTTTATCGTTCTGGAACCATTTTCTGCTACCATTGGTTTGACATCTTCAAGTTCAGTCAAGCGATTAATTGAAACCGCGGACTGTCTTGATTTTACCAAAAACTGACCAATGTCAAACATCGGAAAAATCATATAGACTACATAATAAATAAAGGCG
>JAAERC010000220.1 GCA_024230695.1 Candidatus Zixiibacteriota bacterium | reverse complement strand
CAAATTTATTATTATCCTCAGCCGGATGAAGCCGAATATTTATATTTTCAAATTGTAATTTGTCAGATAAACTATGAAAATTATCCAAAATTTCAGTCAAAACCTGTGTCTGCGTGTATCCCATAAAGTTTGCATCGTCATATTTTGTTAAGCAATGTTCCTCAATTGCCTCAGATATAAATAGAAGGCTCTTGCTGTTTTGGTTTTTTGATTCAAGCAAGTTCAATTCAGATAACAAATCGGCCATATAATAATTCTTAATTCGAACTAATTCTCCCAGATTCAATCTCTCCGCCAATGCATACGCGCGATTATCAGATAAAGCGAAAATATCCGGTTTGTTGTCTGTCCAATCAGATTCTGGGTAACCAAATCGCTCCCGGTAATTGATCCAGTGGTCAAGAAATGCAACCGAAGTGATTTCGTGATGCTTCGCTTCTTTTATAAAAGGTAACTCAAATCCATTTGAACCTGTTCCGCAGAAAAGATAATCTGGCTTTGCTTTATTCCATAAGTGACAAACATCTTCCGGCTCAAAATTATCGCAAACCAATTTTGATAAGCGTTTTCGCTCAAAAATAGCTCTGGCCGGAGAATTATTTGGTGTGATTAATCGCCAGTTGTAATTATCAACCTCATGTTGCACCATCGATGCCAATAGTTCTGCACCTCCGGCGTCAAAAGCGACAACATCAATATTTAATTTTTTATTCTTCAATTATACTCCAGGATACGGCTGTTCCTCTGCGAATATCACAAGTAACCTTTTTACCCAACAATTTATCATATTCTTTTGGCGCAAGTCCAAGTCCGGGTCTGATCGCCCTCATGTTTTTATCTGTTATCCTGTCGCCTGCTCGCATATCCTCTGTGATATAAAGAGAGCGGCGAAACTGACGCGATTTCTTTTCTTTCTCTGTAAGTTCATAATTGACTTTACCGAGTGCTTGCCAGGCAAATTTGCTTTCCTGTACAAGTTTGCTAAGTTCATCAGGTTCCAATGAAAAAGCCGAGTCAACTCCGCCTTCAGCTCGCGATAATGTAAAATGTTTTTCAATCACCGTTGCCCCAAGTGCGACACTTGCCAAAGATACGCCGATACCAAGTGTATGATCCGACAGTCCGACCTGAACATCAAAATGTTTTTGAAGATGTGAGATTGTTTTTAGATTGATATCTTTCGGGTCAGCCGGATAGGCGCTGGTACATTTTAATAGAATGATCTGCCTACATCCGCTGTCTCTGATTGTTTTGACAGATTCGTCAAGCTCGGATAGTGACGCCATCCCGGTTGACATTATTATCGGTTTCCCGGTTTGCGCTATCTTTTTTATTAATGGTATATCTATATTTTCAAACGAAGCGATTTTATAAGCAGGAACATTTAGATCCTCAAGAAAATCAACCGCTGTTGCGTCAAAAGGTGTACTAAATGCAATTATACCCAGCTCTTTGGCTCTGTTAAATATATTTTTGTGCCACTTCCACGGCGTATGAGCCTCTTGATACAACTCATAAAGCGCCTTGCCATTCCAAAGACTTTTGGGGTCATTGATGGCAAACTCATTTTTATTGATATCCAAAGTCATCGTATCTGCAGTGTACGTTTGAAGCTTTATCGCATGTGCTCCGGCTTTTGCCGCCGCCTCGACGATCTGCAATGATCTCTCCAAAGATTGATTGTGATTGCCCGACATCTCGGCAATTATAAACGGGGGATAATTGGGTCCAATATTTTTCGATTCTATTTGAATATCCATAATTATTTTCTTTTTGGAACTGCTACCCAATTAATATCTGAAATCGCCCTTTGTATATTCCACTTTACCTTTGATATTATTTTCCCAGTCCTTTTTGGTGATTCCCATTTCGACGATATCATGGAACTCTCCATTTTTAAATATATGCTGACGCCTGGTTCCCTCAACAATAGATCCATTTTTTTCATGCATTTTTATAACTTTTTCATTTGTAGCAAAAACTTCGCCGCAAACTTTATTGAGTTTTAGTTTAGAAAAAATATAATCAAGAATATTTAGCTCAACACTTTTTCCGATCCCTTTTCCTCTGACATTAACCGAGCCAAGATAAAACCCCCAGCTACAGCGGCTATTATGTTTATCAATTTCTATTAAATTGACGACACCAATATCCTCGCCATCAACAGTTACGATCCAATATTTCATAGTTGGGTCATCGGATATCCTTTTGTACCATTTTTTTTGATCATCCATAGAGGGAACAAAATCGGTGTACATATAACTGGATACTTCGGGCATCGTCCTCCACTGAAGAATCATTTCCAGATCTTCTTCTTCAATTTTTCTAAATACCAATTCCATCTTAACCTCTCGGCATTTTGCTTAAATCTTTTGCTTGGATTTGCTCTTATATTTTAAAATATTTTCAACCACTCTGGTCGATCCCAAACCATCAACAAATGCTGTTCCAGTTTTACTCATTTTTGCTAAATCTTCTGGTCGTTCTAATAGGCGGTTCAATGCTTCTTCTATATGTAAAGTCGTAACTTCCGTATGATATCCCAGATACAAAGCAAATCCCGCCTTATGAGAAAGCTCTGCCACGGTCACTTGATTTTCGGCCATTGCTATTGTTAAACAGGGTAGACCCAAACAGCACCTTTCCCATGTTGTCGTTCCGCCTCCTCCAATGGCTAAATCGGAATGCGCCATTAATTCTGCCATATAATCAATTTGGTAGCGCAATTTGACATTATCCAGATTACTACAAATATTCTCAACTTCATCCATATGGGGATTCGTATTACCAAGAACAATATCAAAATGAATTGTACTTATTTTTGACGAAATAATTACGTCTATTACTTTTTTAGTTTGGTTGGATAAATCACAACCGCCGAAAAAGACCATTACACGTTCAATTTTACCGCTTCGCGGTTTAATACTGTTTCGAGCTTTATAGAACTCAGGCCGAAGAAGGGCAAAAGACGGGCCAAGCATCTTCTGACATAAATCAGGCACCAGTTTATCATAACGATTTTCCAGATTAGTATAATAGTTTTGATCAAGTAGGAAATCGCAATTATGCTCCCGGTCGGCGAGATCATCAATAATCATTATGTTTTCACACGTTCGCGACAATTTATTTTCCCATTTCATATCAATCGCATAATGATCGACCACTAATAAATCAAGCGGTATATCTAATGATTTTATAATCTCTTTTGTTTGTTGGGCATCAATTGTCCAATCAACCGCCAGCCACCCACGATGATTATCCATCTTTTCAGTATTCAAATGCTTATAATCGGCCTTTTGCAGTTTGTGGACTTCATACCCGGCTGTCAAAATTTGTTCAATGATATTTCCCGGTAACATTCGACAAATAAATATTACATTAAAATCTTTTTTTCTGAACTGCTCTGCCAGTGTCAGACAACGAACGACATGTCCGGTGCCAATGACTGTTGACGAGTCAACTCTAAAGCAAATATTCATTATTTATTTACCATATTATAAACCGCCCGTGCCATCTCAATATCTTCCAAGTTGTCAATATCTACGGCAAATTTCCAGTTCATTGGATGAAAAATATACCCGGATCCATAAAATGTACCCTCTTGACGTAAACCATTACTATCGGCGATCCAAATTGCTCCTGTTGGACAATACAATTCATCAAGGTCCTGAGAGCGTTTGCCATGTATTTCAGGGAATAAAAAGGTCGGCAGATTTTCCTTATCCAGTTTAACCGCCCACCAGGGATTCATCCAGCCAAATTTAAAACAGCTGATTTGAAATTTGGCTTTTCTATTTACAAAATTATTATAGGCGTCAATGATCTGTTCACTTTTTCTAATAGGACAGTTGGCCATCAACTGAACTACCGTATCATATTTTTCGTTGTAATGATTTTCCGCCTGCTCAACCGCCTTAATAACCGCCTGCGAAACCGGCGAGTGGTCATCATTATACTCATCTCTTAAAAATGGCACTTCAACACCAAAATCTTCGGCAACCTGCGCTATCTTTTTATCATCGGTACTAACAATTACTCTTTTAAATATGCCCGATTCAAGCGCCGCTTTGATGGTCCAGCTAATCATTGGTTGACCCATAAAATCAATTATATTTTTGTGCGGGATCCTTTTTGATCCGCCACGAGCCGGAATAACGGCCACAACATTTTTATCTACCATGTCGTCCACCCACCATCAATAACCAAATTATGACCGGTCATGCCCGAGGAGCCTTCAGAGAGAAGGAAATTGATTGCTCCATATACTTCATCACGTTTGAGCATCCGTCCAGCCGGACAATATTTACCATATCGTTTCTTAAAATCTTCATCAGCACGACCTTCAACACCACCGTATGAAATACAGTTCACCCGAATATTATTATCAGCCAGCCGCACCGCCAACTCTTTTGTAAGTTGTATCAATGCCGCTTTGGCAACCCCATAATTTACCGGAGATTCTTTTTTAAAATCTTTATATAATGCCGGCGTAGGGGCAACCATGCCGTACATCGATGATATATTAATAATATTTTTTAATTTTGAATTATTGATATTTGTCAGAGCCACTGATAACTCGTAGGCCACCACCACATCAAGAAGAAACTCACCAAACCAATTAGTACGATCGGTTTCATTTTGGTCATTCAATTTTAAATAATTTGTATTGCGAGCATTATTAACAAGCGCCTGAATTTGCAGATTATTCTTTTCAAGATACGCCAGTATCTTTTGTGATGAATCTTTTTCCTCAAGATCGACCCTTATAAGATGTAACAGGCCATTTTTGTAAAAACCATCAAATCTATTTTGAAATATTTCAATATTCTTATCACTGCGACTGGTGGTAATTACCTGAAAATTGTTTTCGAGAAGATCAGAGACTAATTGCGAGCCGATGTTTCCGGTTCCGCCTGTTAACAAAACAGTGTTAGACTTTGACACATGCCTCTCCTTTTTCTAAAACATCTACTATCCTTAAAACAAACTCCTTCGAGATACCTTGTCGCGAACGAACAGTTTTTACAAAAAACTTCAACGAATTTTTAAAAGCAGAGAATGTATCTCCAAACGTTAAAGTTTTGGAGTCTTTTGTACCTTCCAAGTTGATTTCAAGCTTGCTCTGTTTATTACCGGTCGTTTTAAAAGTGGTTTTCAACCCTGAGTTCCAATTTACAACTACCGTCCTGATATTTTCCTTATGAGTGGCATCAACTTTTTTAATAATCCCTTGATCACCAATAATTTTCAAAACCGGCTCAATAATATGAACGCCATATTTCTGCCAGTCTTTCATAATGGTTGCTTTAACCGCTACCAGCGTCCCAAGTCTTCTGATATCTATCTTATCTGGATTAAACTCATCGGCAAACCGAAGTGCCGAACAGGTGAAGATCTGACCATCATATTTTTGATATGAATATATATTTTTTGCCTCAGCCACCGATAGTGCCAGCGGTTTATCTATATAAATCGGAAGACCGACCTCCAAAAACGGCCGACTCATTTCTTTATGATTCTCAGGGTCATCCCGAGCCAGTAATACAGCATCGACCTGCCCGATCATATCCGCATAATTGTCCACAACATTTTTGATCAAACTGGCTGATGCAATATGCTTTGAGATATCCTTATTCTGCGTCCAGAGATGTGTCACCCTTGCATCTGGTATTGCATCATCTGGAAAAGTTTGTCTGCTTAAATATTCAGGAATAACGGGGAAGGGGCATTTTTGCATCGCTTCAGGATCATAGCCGTTAAATATCGCAGACCATGAGTATGGATGACCATTCCCCTCACTCATGCCGATTATACCTAACCGTAATTGTTTTTCTATATTTTCCATGATGTAGGATTGATGAATTTTTCATCAACTATTGCAAACCGTTTAAAATTAATATTCACTTTTTTATTAAATGCATTAACATTTTCCTTTAATTGATTAACACTGTTAACGCCTAGAATAATATAGTCGATCTCCTCAATATTTTTTGCAAAATTAAGCGCCGCCTCTTGTGGAGAAACATCTTGTTCCTTTAGATATAAAAAATAATTGTCGATATCATTTTTAATCGGTTCGAAATAATCCGGGATATTTTCACTTTGCATCAAAAGCAGACCCTGCAAAAATACTGAACGGGCATGAATCTCAGTCCCGAGCTTTTTTAATTTGACCAGATGTCCCGAATCTATCAAACGCTGATCAAATAAATTAATCGGCAATTGAACAATATCAGGCTCAATAACATCAAGTATCTTATCTATTTGCTCACCATTATAAACAGAAACACCAATTTTATTGACAAGCCCTTTTGATTTCAACTCATTGAGAGATTTTATTAAATATTTGCCACCAAGTGTCAATAAATTTTCCGCATGATGCACCAAGAGCCCATAAAGTTTATCACACCCTAACCGCTCTAATGACTTTTCAAAATATTCTGTTAATAAAATTCCCGATTGCTCTGTTATTGTTTCTTCATCAAAGATTGGTGTCTTGGTAACAATATTAAAATGACTATTTTCGACCAAACATTTCCCCAGAACCTCTTCGCTGGTACCATAATTCGGCGATGTATCAAGAATCTCTACTCCAAGCGTTTTTGCTTCACTAAGGATCTGTCCGGCCTCTTTGATACTGTTTTGTCCTTGTTGATTGGAGATACCATAATCCAAACCAAACTGGACCGTCCCCAATCCTAACCTGCTTATCTGTTCATTACCTTTTACCATATAACTAATCTCGATACAATATTCTTTTTATCTCACCTAAGACACGATCACAATCAGATTCTGTTAGCTGAGGATACATCGGAATACTTAGAGCTTTTTGGTAATACTTCTCGGCATTAGGAAAGTCACCCGGTTTTGTGTTTGAAAAATCGCGATAGTACGGCTGCAAATGAACCGGAATATAATGCACCTGTGTTCCAATATATTTTTCGCGCAATTTAATCATCAGTTCCGCTCGGGAGACATCAAATTTGGCAAAATTTATCTGCAATACATACAGATGATACGCGTTGTAAACATTTTCGTTTTGCTTCAATGGCAAAACTTCATCGACATCAAACATACTTTTTATTTTTTCGGAATAATACTGAGCGATCTCATTTCTGCGTTTTAATGAAAACCTGAGTTTCTTATGTTGACTGATCCCAAGTGTTGCCTGGATATCATTCATTCGATAATTTGGGCCAAGCTCCTGCATCTCATGATACCAGGGATTGACCTCACCAGTTTGAGAAAAAGCCATATCTTTATTAACAAATCTGTCTCTATTGATTCCATGATTTCTGAATCTATATAATTTCTCAGCCAATGCTTTATTATTAGTCGAAACCGCGCCGCCCTCGCCGGTAGCTATATGTTTAACCGGATGAAATGAAAATGCCGACATTTCCGAAAAATCATTACCGCCAATATTATATTTATTATTGTCATACTCAAACCAGGCCCCCAGGGCATGGCAACAGTCATCGACAACCGTAATATCATTATCCATACAAAGTTGATTTATTTTAGGAAGCTCAACAGGTTGACCCGCAAAATGCACCGGTACAATAGCCTTAATTTTATTCTCTTTATCCGCAAAAATTGTTTCCTCAAGTTTTTTATATGAGATTAAGGCGGTGTCAGGGTCAACATCAACAAACCTAACCGAAGCACCAACAAATCGAGCACAATTGGCCGAGGCCATAAAAGTAATAGGGGTGGTCAGGACAACATCATCTTGTTTTAAACCAAGAGCCAGCATTGTCAAATGAAGGGCCGCTGTACCATTAGCGCAGGCAACAACATATCTGGCATTTAATTGTTTTTTAAGCGTTTCCTCGAATAAATCAATTGTGGGACCCTGGGTCAGCCAATCCGATTTGAGCACTTTGACAACTGCCTCGATATCATCGTTGTCAATATTTTGCCGTCCATATGGCAAAAAGTGAGATTTATTTTTTGTTTGATCCATAACTCCAAATGTGGGGAACAAAAAAAACTAAAGCGCCCAATAATTATTGATCCTCTGTCTCGGTCGAGTACTCCAATTCCTTGGATTCATTACCACGTGCGAGAGAAAGTTTTTTTGTCCCTTTTTCGCCGGTTTGATTTATTACCTTAAAAGTTGGGTCAACATGGCTTTTTATCAAATCGCGAATCTGTTTAACGGTCAACCAATCCTTGTTTTTACCGCTGCCATAACTAAAACCGGGAGAGCAGTTTTTCCCTTTAAAGGCTTTACGGAACTTCTCTATATCCCAAAGTTTCATTGATGGCAAAATGACATAATAATTTCCAAATTCCAGCGTATTGATAGCGTCAGTCTCAGTTATCATTTCCTCGTGTAATTTCTCACCCGGTCGAATACCGATTGTTTCAACTTTGCATCCGGGGGCTATTGCCTCAACAACATCCATAATTTGATAGCTAGGAATTTTAGGGACAAAGATCTCGCCGCCCCACATATTTTCTAAAGCATATAAAACAAGATCAACTCCCTCTTCAAGAGTGATATTAAAGCGAGTCATCTTTTTATCGGTAACAGGAATAACTCCTTCTTTTTGTTTATTCAAAAAGAATGGAATAACACTGCCTCGGCTACCCATAACATTGCCGTAACGAACAACCGAAAATTTGATATCACGGTTTCCCTTATAATAATTGGCAGTTGAAAATAGCCGGTCTGAACAGAGCTTGGTAGCGCCATAAAGATTAATAGGCGCCGCCGCCTTATCTGTGCTAAGGGCAACAACTTTGCTGATATTAAGATCAATACAATTTTCTATAACGTTTTGTGCCCCAAGAACATTTGTTTTTATGGCTTCAAATGGATTATACTCACAAGCCGGGACCTGTTTCAAAGCCGCCGCATGTATAACAATATCAATATTTTCCATTGCTCGACAAAGCCGTTCCTTATCGCGAACGTCACCGATAAAAAATCGTATTTGGCTATATTTTGAGAGTGGAAATTGTTGCGACATCTCAAATTGTTTAAGCTCATCGCGAGAATATACAACCAAACGTTTGATGTTTGGATATCTTTTTAAAACAAGTTCTACAAATTTTTTCCCAAAGGATCCGGTCCCGCCGGTAATTAATATTGATTTCCCCGTCAGCATCTAAATTTCCTCAAAT
>JAAERC010000219.1 GCA_024230695.1 Candidatus Zixiibacteriota bacterium | reverse complement strand
TTATACTGTTTAATAAGCGATTTTATTTTTCGTTCGCCGATTTGAGTAAATGGTTTACTGGAATATGAATCTTTATCTATCCCCAATTTATCTTTATATATTTTGGCCGCATCTTTACTGACAAGATAATCATAATCCATAAGACCCTGATTCAATATTTCCTCCGCCAGCGAATCTGACGGCCCCGGAATAAATTGACCCGCCGCATCAACTACCGATCGCTTCAAATCGGTTTCGGCTAAATCATGCATCATAATGATTGTCATCAATTGCGGCAACATCCGTATCTTTTTGAGTTCACCGATCTTATCAACCGCCTTGGCGCAGACTACATAATCGCTGTCATTAAATGCCTTCCTGATATAGTAATCAATGTTGATAGTATCAAAAACGGTCAGAGCGTCAAAAGCGGCCGCTCGAACCATCGCCGAACTGTCACTGAATAATGTAATAAGTCTCGGTTTGACCATCTCCCCGCCGATCTCAACCAGCGCTTCAGCAATTTTAACATTAAGACGAGGATCAGATGTTACCGCGATAGAATCAAGCAGGGGAATAATCTCATGATAACCAACTTTGGCAAGATAAACAATTGCCTCGCCGACAATATTTGCATTTGCACTATCATGGATATCAGCCAGCGCATAATCAGTAGCAGAACTATTATTGAGACGCCCCATAATAGTTAGAATCTGTGTTTTTATTTTTTCATCCTCAAGATTATCATAACAACCCATAATATAATTCAGCGCCCGGTACGAACCTATTGAACCAAGCGATGCCACCGTCTGCGAAACAACATTGTTATTGCGATCATTAAGCCCGGAGGCAATCAAACGGGTTTGGGTATCGTCTTTACCAAGGGCCAAACCTCGAATAGACAGCGACCGTACAAAAGG
>JAAERC010000218.1 GCA_024230695.1 Candidatus Zixiibacteriota bacterium | reverse complement strand
CTTGAATTTTAAGGACAAGTATCATAAGTCTTCTATCTGATCTTTTACATCATGGAGGGTGTGCCCGGGGGGCAAAAAACAGCTCCCTAGGAGGGGGAGGTGCATCGGAGTATATCCGGGCCAGTATTTTGATGGGGAGACCGGGCTGCATTATAATATGCATCGGTATTATGATCCGGAGACCGGTAGATACTTGACGCCTGATCCTATTGGGTTGGCTGGGGGGATTAATCTGTTTGTCTATGTTGGCGGGAACCCGATTAATTTCGTTGATACAGAGGGGTTGATGGGAAGTAGGCCTAAGCTGCCCAAAATTCCAGAGAACAGAGAGGACTGGATAAAACTAATTAAAGATTTAAAAAAGAAAGGCTTTGCTTTACAAAAATGTAATGGTTTGGAAGACGCATGTTGGGAAGAATGTCAAGATTGCTGTAAATCAGTCGCCCAGCAAATAAATCCAATTGGAATCTGGCATACTTGGTATGTCGCCTGTACTAATTTTTTATGCATTTGATTAGAAAAATATTTATGAAAAATCCAAATAAAAAAAATATGAAATTTGTTATAGGTGTGATGCAAGGAGGGGGAATTTTTATTATTTTTCTGCTACTTCATAATCCGCTATCTCGATTGTTTGTTGAGACAAATTTTTCCATGACTATTCTCAATCAAATTAGTAAAATTAATGGGACTGTATTTAAAACAATTGCGAGTAGTGGTTATATGTTGAGTTATGATATGTTAATTCTATTTATTATTGCAATGCTGATAACAATTCTATGTGCTAAGTTGGGTTTCATTTTAAAAGCTAATATTTTCACTTCACTTGGGATGGTGACTGGTTCATTGATCGTTGATTTCTGTCAGTTTATTTTCTTTAATTTATCTGGACCATTATTCTATTTTCAATCATTAATATTGTTTTCAGTAAATAATTATTTGTCTATTGGTATTATATTTTCACTTTGGATGTTTTGTTATTGGGTAGTTTTAAAAAGCTGTTATTTTATAATGTCTTATGACCAGTCTATGAGAAGTCCGGGATCATGATACTTATTTTCTCAACTTTCTGAGGAGTTTATGGAGGATGCACCCGGGAACGAAAATCAAGTTCCTAGGAGGGGGAGGTGCATCAGAGTATATCCGGGCCAGTATTTTGACTTCGAGACTAATTTTCACTACAATTGGTACCGCTTTTATGACCCAAGTACCGGACGGTATATAAGAAAAGATCCGATTGGTATGAACGCCGGAATAAACTATTATCTCTATGCCCTATAGTTATGGCGGGAGTTCGTCAAGCCCGGCCCCAAGCTATACGCCTATTGTTACTAAAAAGAAATGCCTGCCCAAGCCTGATCCCACAGAATGTACCACAGGCGATTGTAAAGCAACCGGGAAAAACCAGAGCACAAAAATTGGTTCAGAAATTAATACTGCCCTAAGAGAGTTCAGGGATGATGCTGTTGATCTGATGGTCAAAGTGCCCAATGGTACCATACCAGTGAACCGGCGGTATCGGTCCGGCAAGTGGCAGTGGGGAAACTTAAATAAAATTATAGACGGCAAGCTAGACGATAATAAAGTTGCTGTTCTGTCAGAATATGGGCCCGATTATATCACCAGGGGTGATGTGCCCTATGAAAAAACATCTACCGGTATTTATAAAAACGACACCTTTATCATTGAAAGAAAGGTTGATTGCAAGCAATACCTGGGTACCCAGGACTGGGGCCAGTGCATGACCGGCAACCTGGATGATTATATGG
>JAAERC010000217.1 GCA_024230695.1 Candidatus Zixiibacteriota bacterium | reverse complement strand
TCATCAACCCGATTTTTTAATAAATCAATTTCGTCGGTTTTCTTATTTAATTCCTTAATAGCGGCCAGAGCCACACCGGAAGCATCAATAGTTGAGATCGACCTATTATCTTTGCCAAGGCCAAAAAGTTTATAGAAATCCTGAGCCATCGGTCCGATATGAGTGACACTATCACCTTCTGTAATATAGTTCCATTCAGTAATATCTAGTCTGGAAAGTTTCTCAAGAGTGCTGTTATTGCTAAGTGATCTAATATTTTCTTTGCGATCACGATCGGAATTGTTGGTCCAGACGCCGCCATCACTTAAATACGCTCCGGTTTCAGTATTAATTAACTTAGTCGGCTCATATGGGGCAACTCCTGCGGCAGTAGTAATATACATTCCACCATTAGCTCGAATAACAAACTGTTCAGCACCACCGGTGCTGATAAAATCACCTCACGTACCACAATTATTGGCCGATATCACAATCGAACCAATATGACCTGCAATACCCATACTGCCCAATACAAACGAATAATCACCATCGGCGATATTTCTGGTCCCGCCCGGAATAAACGCAAACATACCATCGGCAGAGTTCCCCATTCCACCGCCAATAGCGACATAATCACCCATCGCGTGATTGGAGAAACCGCCGGGGACATTTGAATACATCCCGAAACCCTCATTATAACGACCTCCACAAATAGCTACATAATCATGGCCGGACGTATTATGGGAACCAACAACAAAAGATTCATTGCCATCGTTAACATTGTAGGAACCAATAGTAACTTTGCCGGTGACAGCAAGATCTCCATTTATTGTGCCACCCGAGGCGCTGTCAATTGTTCCAACTCTATATGAATATGGGACTGAAGAAAAACTTGTTCGGGGACTCATCTCGTCCTCAATTCCAGCGGTGATTCCGAGCCAGCGACTGGTGTCTGCAAAAACCGTATCAACCAAAGGTTCAATTGATCCAAGCAGGATATCAAAAAGCCCGCCGCGAACTGTAACCGACGGATGAGTTTCACTCCAGAGCGATAATCCACCGGTTTCTTCATAATATATTGTAAATGTTACTGGCAGAGTAGTATCGAGGGCTTTACCCAGGTCATCGGCCAAAACCCCTTGAAAACTAATTAATTGAGGAATATCAGCGCTGGCCGATGAAATGAATATCATCAACAATAACATCAATAACATAGAAAATGAATTTAATTTTCTCATAATATTCTCCTAAAATATCTTTAGTCCGCTTCCGGTATGTATTTGCAGTTTATAATATTATAGCCATTTTTATAAAGGATACAAGTCTTATTTACTCTTTAAGTCCATTTTTGAAGTTTTATAAAGCCATTCTTTATATTTCGGTTACTCATTGAAGAATACATATTATATTCTCGCAAATTATAAGAATATTTTATGTTATCAGATTTATAAGAAATAGTAATACTTTTGTCGTCTATACATCGATAGATATCAAATATCACTTGACAAAAGATTGACCGGGATATTATATAATCAAGAGTTTGTGAATATATTAACAAGCTCGTTGTTGTATTGGAAATTAAACTATATGACGTACAATATATTAGGTTGAATCGTCGAGGAGAACAATATGGCTGAATTTAAACCGGTTGAAGGCCAGATAAAAGCCGATACGCTGGTTGTTGGTGGCGGTATAGCAGGAATCACTACTGCTATTGAAATTGCCGAAGTAGGCAAAAAGGTTATACTACTGGAACGTCTGCCTTCTTTGGGCGGCCGGGTCGCACGCCTTAACCAATACTTTCCAAAACTTTGCCCGCCAACATGCGGCATTGAAATCAATTTGAAACGTATCAGAGTCAATCCTAATATCAGAGTTCTGACATTAGCGGAGGTTGAGTCAGTTTCGGGAACACCAGGAAATTTTGAAGTAAAAATCAAACAAAATCCTCGTTTTGTTAACGAAAAATGCACTGCCTGCGGCGAATGTGAAAAGGTTTGTGATATAGATCGTGATAATGACTTCAATCATGGATTAGATAAAAATAAGGCAATTTATTTACCACACGCAATGGCCTACCCTCCTCAGTATGTTGTCGATCCCAAATATGCTGGTGATGCAGGTATGAAAAAATGTGTTGACGCATGTGATTATAATGCAATCGATCTTGATATGAAGGCCAAAGACATATCGGCCACTGTTGGTGCAATTGTCTGGGCAACCGGTTGGAAGCCATACGATGCCTCCAAAATAGACAACCTTGGATATGGCCAATATAAGAATGTAATCACCAATGCTATTATGGAAAGATTGGCATCTCAGAACGGACCGACAGAAGGTAAAATAGTTCGCCCTTCTGATCAAAAAGAACTGAAATCAATCGGTTTTGTTCAATGTGCCGGTTCTCGTGATGAAAACCATTTGCCATACTGTTCGGCCGTTTGTTGTTTGGCATCGATGAAGCAAGCGACTTATATTCGCAATCTTTATCCTGATGCTGAAATTCATATATTT
>JAAERC010000216.1 GCA_024230695.1 Candidatus Zixiibacteriota bacterium | reverse complement strand
TACCCACCTGCAATCACTTGCAATTTTCAGGTAATATATGTAACAGCTCTTGGAACTTATCTAATATCCTCACCACTAAATTATTAATGTTTTGTTAGAGGTAATGCGAATAGGCCGTTGATAAGAAAGTTAGGCAGAGAAAAAATATTGTAACCGATTGTCCGCTAATGGTGTAAACGGAATTGACCGGCACGGACAGGGTTAAGAAAACAAAATAGTTGTCAAGACGGCTTGATGCAGAAAAAGAAGGTAAGATTTTATAGGTTTGGTCTATTAATTGCTCATTAAGAGTTGGATGAAATCTATATTTTAGAGGAGCTTTGGCTTGAAGAAAACTGTCATAAATTCTTTTATAACCGCTATTATTTTAATGGTGGTAATATCATTTATACCGGACAACTCGTTGGCCAATAGTGCGCCACAGTTTGATCCGATTGTTACCCAGACCATTTTGGAAGGGGACGTTTTTAATTATACGGTTATTGCCGAAGATATTGATGGTGACCCGATATCAATTGTGGCTATTTCTCGGCCATCCGGTTCAACATTTATTGATAATGGCGACGGCACTGCTGAAATTCAATGGCAACCTGAGTATATTGGGCCAAATTCATCTAATAGTTCGCCGTTTGTAATATCTTTTATGGCAAGCGATGGAATGGCGTCAGATCAAATGCAAACAGATTTAGTTGTTCTTAACAATAATAGAAAACCAATTATCGATCCTATTAATATAGTCGAGATCGAGGCCGGCGAATTGGCATCAATTACATTAACAGGTTCTGATCCAGATCAAGATGAGATAAATTGGAATCTTCTTTCGGCGCCATCTCAGATGTCATTTACATCCGATGTTAATGCCCAGTTGGACTGGCAAACATTGTTTGCGGATTCCGGGTCTTATGCTATTAGTGTTGAGTTGGCTGATACATATGGAATTACTGACACTGCCAATATTACTTTGGTTGTTTTACCGCTGGCGGTTTATACGATGTCAATTGATACTATTTCGGGATACTCCGGGGAATCTGTTACTGTTGGTGTTAATCTGAATAATCTTGAAGAGATCAGCGGATTTAATCTTCTTGTCAATTATGATGTTTCAGCTCTGCTTTTTTCAAATTTAACAAATGTTGGGACGCGCTCAGAATCATTTGAATATTTTACTTATCAGCTCGACAACAATAATATTCATGGTGATATTTTGATTGCTGGTATTGCCGATATTGATAATAGTGTCACGACAGATAATTTGGCAGATGGTGATGGTTCACTGGCTGATCTGACATTTTATATTACCAACGATTTAAATTTTTCAGGCTATTCGATTCCTGTCAATTTTGCTTTCAGGAATATAGTTGATAATAGTGATAATACACTTACTGATATTTTAGGCGAGGCAATCGGTCAGGAAGCAATTAACTATGAAAATGGCTATATATCTATAAGGCAAATTGATTTTAGTGGAGTTGGCGATATAAATCTTAATGGTGTTACATATGAAATTGCCGACGCTATCTATCTAATGAATTTCTTTATTAATCCGGGGCATTACCCATTAAATGCAAAACAAAGAGTAAATTCTGATGTTAATCATGATGGTTTAATGGCAACAATCGCTGATCTGGTTTATTTGGTCAATTATTTGGTAAATCCAAATATTTCTAATAAGCTGGCACCAATTAATAATCCCGTGGAAATTTATAATTATACCACAACCGATAATTTTAGTATCTCATCTAATTCGGATACTGAAATTGGCGGTCTGGCTATAACGTTAGAGGCAGAAAAACCGATAAATATAGAAATGGCTAATAGTCTGAATTTTGGCACTGAGGGAATGACAATAAAGAAGTCTGTGGATGGAAATTTATTGCGGCTGTTAATATATGGTGAAGATGGAACTTCAATTCCGGCTGGAATAAATGATATAATTTTTATAAATAATGATAACAAGTTGACAATCAAAGAGATAGAGATATCATCGGCTGATGGCAGATTAATGAGAACGGAAAAGACGGAATTTTCCAATCCTGCCGTCCCGAATGGTTATATATTGGAGCAGAACTATCCAAATCCATTTAATCCTATTACGGAAATTGGTTTTAGTCTGCCCAAGATGTCCAAAGTTAATCTGACGGTATATAATGTGCTTGGACAAGAAGTAATAAGTTTGATTGAATCGTCGCTACCATCTGGAAATCATTCTGTTATATGGGATGGTCGCAACGATCTTGGATCTGTTGTTGGCAGTGGAATATATTTTTACAGGCTGACGGCGGATGGATTTGAGGCTAAACGTAAAATGATACTCTTGAAATGAGGTTCTAATAAATGTCTGAACAACAACAACATAATAATATTTTCTTGAGGGCGGTTATGAAATCGTGCAAGATACCGATTTTTATCTTTTTACTTTTGTTTATGTTTGGCGGGGTGGCTCATTCCCAGCTGATAATTGATAGTGTTAATTATGCAATTGATGTTGGCGATGCTTTTGCGGATGCCGGTGATACGGTTGCGATTCCACTTCAGCTGAAAAATGCTATAGCGGTTGGCGGATTTTTGATTCGTCTTACTTATGATACTACCTTACTTAGACCACTTCCGGCAGACGGATGTCCCACTGATGCCTGTGCCGGATATTGTTGCGATTCGACTGGAATTGACCTGACGGCAATAGTTTATGATAGTCTTGAGATGGTTGGGCTGGGCAATGGCACGATTCTAATTGACTCGGCTGGCAGTTATTGTTCTCCAGGTTGGGATTGGACGTATACAAATCAGGCTTTTGTGATACATGATCCAGCCGATGATAGTATGCATGCTGAAGCAGTATTTGTGCAATTTTTGCCACCTTGGGATATCCCAGATACTAACTCGTGTAAATTTGATTATTGGGGGCGTCCCCATATTGTTCCTATGCCTAGCGAACCCACTACTTTTGCAAATATAATGTTTATGGTGAATCCAACGGCATCTGCGGGAGATAATTGTTTTATGCGGATCGAGGATTATCGTCCGACTTATCAGTTTGATCCACTTCCGGATTATCGTGATAATCAGTTGACTGATACAACCGGAACAATTGTTGTCAGACCATTGGGGGCCTTAGGTTTTGGCCGGTTTACGGTTGGTGAGGGACCTCCTGACGAGCCGGATTGGGATACATGTACATATGGAATTGGGCAGGATAGTTATGGAAATGATACGTGCGCTTTGCCATCTGGTAATACACCCCCAGTTGTTAACAATATTTCACCGTCAAGTTATACAGTGGATCAGGGAGTTACGGTTACATTTTCTGTTTCGGCATCCGATGCTGATGGTGATGATCTTTCTCTTGAAGCTTCCGGATTACCTGTGGGAGCTTCCTTTACTCCGAGTAACCCGATTACCGGAAATAGCAATGTTTCCGGAACATTTACTTGGACACCTTCCTTTTCTCAATCCGGAAATTTTGGAATAAATTTCCAGGCGACTGATGGCCCGGGGGCAAAATCACCCACAAGATCAGTAGTGATTTCTGTTAATGAATTGAATATTGACCGTTTGTTTACTTCATCGGCACCTGGTGGGAGTCCTGTGGGAGGCATTCCGGGGGCGACACCTGTTGTGTTCCCAATAGATCTTGTTAGTTCCAGAACGGTTTATGGTGTTCAGTTTGATATGATATATCCGGATGATATTGTTAGTATAGATTCAATTGTTGTCACCGATTTAACTCCTGAATATTCGGTTTGGGAAAATGTTGGCGACTTTCCTGATACTGTTAGGGTTCTTGCTTTTGGACTTTCAAATGAGCCGATTATTGAGCCAACTGGCTCGACAGCTATTTTAAATGCTTATATGACGGTTGATTCGAATGCGGCACCGGGCGAATATTGGATCAATATTATAGATGCCTGGGAATCGGTAGATCCCGATCATACTGTTCCATCATTATTTCTATTGGCGGATTCCGGTGTAGTTGAAGTTGACCGTATTGGTGATGTTAACCTTGACACCCGAATTGATGTTGCCGATCTGGTTAATGTGGTGGCGAATATTATAGGCAGTTATACCCTTCCAAAAAGAAATTTTGAGACCGCCGACGTAATTCAGGACTTGCTTGTAAATGTCGTTGATTTGGTTGGTATTATTAATCTTATTTATGATGTACCGGTTGAATCATCGCCAGTATCCCAAGTCTCTGGTGGTGAGATTGCTCGACTTAATGTGGAACATGAAGATAACCTGATCGATGGCCAGTTTACAAAACTGAATGTTCGTGGAGAATTCCCGGATAATATCGCGGGAGTTCAGATGCAAATAGATTACGATCCTAGTGTTTTTGAGTTTGACCAGCCGGAACTTTCAGATGAAGCAGGTTCCTTTACTCTGGCATATAATGATGATAAAAGCGGCCGGATGCAGGTACTTATGTATAATCATAAGCCCTGGGATGATGATGGTTTGATACCAACAGGTCTTGCTGATGTTCTTCATCTTCCAACCAAAATAAAGAAGAATCTGGCTTTGGGTGATAATTCTAAGGTTAAAATTACTCAGGCATACCTTTCAAACTCAATTGCAGAATCTATCGAAATTGAGGAATTGACTCCTTTAGTTCCTGAAAAATTTAATTTGATGCAGAACCGTCCCAATCCTTTTAATCCGACAACCAGTATAGATTTTCATCTCGGTATTAATGATGCTGCAAGTGGTCAGCAAAAGGTGAGACTTGATGTTTTCAATATTCTTGGACAACAGGTCAACGTCCTGGTGGATGAATATTTAGAGCCGGGACCACATACTGTTATCTGGGATGGTACTAATGAAACTGG
>JAAERC010000215.1 GCA_024230695.1 Candidatus Zixiibacteriota bacterium | reverse complement strand
TTCTTATACATACATGGGTGGAACCTCGATGAGTTCTCCCAATGTCTCCGGTTCATTAAATCTATTGGTGCGATATTATGAATCTACGCATAATGATGAATCCCCATTATCATCAACAACAAAAGCAATAGCATTACATACCACCGACGAAGCGGGTCCCGATCCCGGTCCCGACTATATGTTCGGCTGGGGATTGATGAACACAACCAGGGCCGCGACCCTGATTGCATCAGATCTACCTTATCCCGAAAGGATTGTTGAAAGTTCGCTTTTAGACGGCGAAAGCGACACATATGATTTCTCAAGCGATGGTGTCGATCCAGTTAGGGTAACCATTGTCTGGACCGAGCCTCCCGGAACTCCCCCGCCGCCATCATTGAATCCAACGACACCGATGCTGATCAATGATATTGATATACGATTGGAGCATATTCAATCGGCAACAACTTATTATCCATATATTATGAATCCCTCATCTCCATCCGATGCTGCCACCACTGGAGATAATTACCTTGATAATGTTGAACAGATCTATATTGAATCACCTCCGGCCGGAGATTATCAAGTAACGGTTTCACATAAGGGAACTCTGGCAAGTGAACAATGGTACTCAATTATAATTACCAATGAGTTATTGATTTGTGTTGATCAGGATTCCGATGGTTATGGCGACCCGGATAATCCAGGAAACCGCTGTCCCGATGATAATTGTCCTGAGATATATAATCCGGAACAAAATGATCCTGATGCTGATGATATCGGCTCATTGTGCGATAACTGCCCTGACAATTTTAATCCAGGGCAGGAAGATCTGGATTTTGATGAGATAGGTGATGCCTGCGATTACATATGCGGCAATGTTGATGATGATATTAATGATAATATTGATATTCTTGATATCGTATTTCTAGTCAATTTTGTTTATAAAAATGGTGATGATCCGGTTTATATGGCATCAGCCAATATTAGTTTCGACCTGAACATCGATATCCTCGATATCGTTCATTTGATTAATTTTGTTTACAAAGATGGTGCAGATCCAGAATGTGAATAGAAAATATAAATAAGAAAGCAGGTGGTCTATTAAAGATCACCTGCTTTTTTTGTCAATTTTTTTAATCAGGATATCAAACTATTCAACCGTTTGCGAGCATCAATCACCGTTTCCAGTTCAACATCGGCATCTTGTCTGATATCAATATATTTCCG
>JAAERC010000214.1 GCA_024230695.1 Candidatus Zixiibacteriota bacterium | reverse complement strand
TTAAGTTATCGGCCAGTTGGCGTGTAAATGTTTGTTGCCTATCGTAATAAAATTTAATAATTAGTTGTGTATAAGATATGAAAATTGACAAAAAAGTAAAGACAATAATCGGTTGGCTTCTGGCAATCACTATTCTGGCCTTCCTGGCCAGGATGATTTATATAAATCGTGCAGAACTGGCCCAATGGCATTGGGATATCAACTGGCTGAATGCGATAATTTCCGCCATTTTTTTATTTTTGGCTTATATTGCTGCCGCAATAGCGTGGAAGACAATTATTTACGGATTTGGTCACAAAATCCGACTCTCCGATGCTTTCCGCATTGTATATCTCGCAAATCTTGGAAGATATATCCCAGGCAAAGTCTGGCAAGTTTTTGGGATGGTCGCGCTTGCCGATGAAGTTGGAGTCCCTGCACGTATTTCATTGGCTTCGTTTGCCTTAGCTCAGGCATACTCCCTACCGGCATCATTTGTATTGATACCAATATTTATTGGGAATATCGATTCAATCGAACAACTGGCTGTTTACAAAAATCTGTTTTACCTTGCCTTTTCAATTTCTTTTGTGGCTTTTCTGATTCTATTTTTCAAGCCGGGTGGATTAAGCGGAGCCCTGAACTGGGTCCTGAAATTCCTAAAACGCGAACCGGTTGAATATAGTCCCACATTTAAAAATAGAATCGCGATTTTTAATTGGTATCTGCTCACGTGGACTCTTTTCGGATTTGCGTTTTATTATTTTCTTGAAGCAGTCCTA
>JAAERC010000213.1 GCA_024230695.1 Candidatus Zixiibacteriota bacterium | reverse complement strand
TTATTGGCGGCCGACGGAAACAAGGTCGGGATAATTGCCGTTGATCCTTCCTCACCTTTTACCGGTGGAGCACTTCTTGGTGATAGAATCAGGATGCATGATATGCCCTCGGATGGTTCGGTTTTTATCCGCTCGATGGCAACTCGTGGTTCAACCGGCGGTCTCGCTGGCGCAACTAATAATGTTACCATTGCTCTCGATGCTTTCGGTTTTGATTTTGTACTTATCGAAACAGTCGGAGTCGGACAGGTCGAACTTGATATTATAAATACCTGCGATGCGGTCGTGGTTGTTTTGGTCCCTGAATCGGGCGATGCTATCCAGGCGCTTAAGGCAGGATTGATGGAGATAGCAGATATTTTCGCCGTAAATAAAGCCGACCGACCATTGTCGGAGTCTATTGTCGCCGAGCTAAATATGGTCCTTGATATCAAACGTGAGAAAACCGGTTGGAAACTTCCGGTTCTTCCGACTGAGGCAGTTAATAATAAAAATCTCGATACTCTTTTAGATGAACTTAAAAATTTCATTCAATTCTCCAAAGAGACCGGATTGTTTAAGAAACATCGCCGTGATCAGATCAAAAAGAAAATATTGAGTATTATAAATTATGAATTGGCTAATATTATAGAAAACAAAATCGGCGGAGTCGAAAATCTTAACGGTTTGGTCGAAGATATCTACACCGGCAAATCCGACCCGTTCACCGCAAGCAAGAAACTACTAAAACTTTCCGATTTAGATTAACTATAAATTGTTTCTTTCAATAAATGATTTGTACCCGGTCAATTATCAGATATATAATTGTACCCGGTTAATCCTCAGATTGACATGGTTTATATAATACAGTCAGATAGATTGAAATCCTGTGTGGTTACGACAATCAAGTAGGTCATGGCCCTCAGGGGCTTGGTAGATTATATTCAATGATACATAAAAAAGCCGGTCAGTTTGAAGGCTAACCGGCTATAGTAACTCATTTTATGACGTGCACTATTTATTCTGTATCGTTGTACCTACCGTACTAATATCATGTTCAATTGATAGTTTCACACCGCCGGTTTTGCTCGATGATCTTGCTGGCGGATCAGAAAGTTCCCAATTATCGGGATCATCCGGATCGCCACTTATATGTGTCATCCGCCAGAAATATTCAAGCGGGTAATAAGCATCAAATTCAACTGACCAGAAATTGGCGTAACCATATATTTCATATACACCTGCTGATGGACTCTGGACATCGCATTGGGTTATTCCCAAATAATATACCCAGCCGTCAGCATATCCAAATTCAGAATTGACAAGTTCAAGAATATCGGCAGTACCATAATATTGCATGGCGCTATGAGCAAATTGTAAAAATGGATCACACTGACTGATTGTTGTCGTGTCATAATGATTTACAGTATTGGTCACAGTATCATAAACGGTGTTTGTAATAGTTACTGTATCAAAGATATATTCTGTGATGGTCAATGTGTCAGTAGAGTTGTTGTATATTGTATCAATTACAGTAATTGTGTCTGTCCCGCCAGTTCCGGTGTGGGTTGTATCATATTGATAAAGCGTATCAATTGTATAAAGCGTATCATAAACCAGAACCGTATCGGCCGGTTTTTCGATATATTCGATTTTTTCAATATATTCAGTTGATGTGATCGTTCTTTCTTTGTCACATCCCAGTATTAAAATCAATGAAACCAAAATGAACAAAATTGCAAATCCCAGTAGTATTTTTTTCATATTCAAACTCCTTATCAGGAAAGATTGTCTCTTGAAACAGGTATTTTGAAGTCTATTTGAGCAAATAGTAGTCCGACACCATGGTTGATTCTAACAATAGTTCTCATCTTTATGTGATTCAATGAATTATGGCAAATCTTGTATGATTTGGCGAATTGGAAATCATAAAAATAAAGGTAAAACGATGCGAACAAACTGTAAAATCGGTATTTTAAGGCAAAATATACTAAAATTCTAAATCGGTCAGTGGCTCTCCAATAATCTTGCTTTTTTGACGTAATTTCATTATTATCAATGGTTAAGCAAGATTTGAGGTATAAATGTTTGATAAAAAATTATTAGATGATTTAAAGAATAAAAAGAAGAATTGG
>JAAERC010000212.1 GCA_024230695.1 Candidatus Zixiibacteriota bacterium | reverse complement strand
CTGAAATATAAAACCAATATTATCCCGTCTGAAATCGGATAGCTCTTTTCCGCTCATCTCTGATAACTGTTTTCCATTAAGCCAGACGGTACCGTCGGTCACAGAATCAAGTCCGGAGATAATATTCAAAAAAGTCGTTTTGCCCGAACCTGATGGCCCGACAATCGCCGTAAACTCACCTTTTTTAATTGTCAGGTCAATTCCGCGAACCGCATTGACAGGGACACCATTATCCGAATAGGTTTTTATAACTCCGGCCGTAACAATGACCCCATTTTGGTTATTTTGTAAATCATTCATCTATATATTCTCCTTTAACTTCTTAAAAGCTTTTTCGCATCGCTTCAGCAGGTTTCATCTTTACCGCCGACCAGGCCGGAATCAGGGCTGTTATCATTGTGAAAATAAAAAACAGAAATGGATATGTAATAAATTGCATAACCGATAGAACCGGATAAAGCGGATCACGAAAAGTCGTCCCGGCATATTCGATCCCGGTATAATCAATACCATTAATGGCGATAAGCGAAACAGCAACAAACCCCAGGATAGAACCGATGATACTGGCAATAACCGCCAGAGATCCGGCTTCATATAGAATCATCAATCCCATTTTCATTGGTCTGGTTCCAACTGCCCGCATAACGCCAAATTCAAACATTCGTTCATGTAGTGACATAAAAAGAGTATTGACGATCCCCATTGAAATAATTCCAAAGAGGATCACTGCCATTATACCAAGCGAGTAATCACTTAAATAAAATATCGCATCCAGCTGTGGCAGGATTACCGGCCAGCCAACCGCTTCATTATCGTTTACTGTGAATTTTTCCCAGAAATATAAATTCTTATTCTGGGCCATATTAATATCAGTAAATTTGATTGCTATCTGATGCGCCTGATTTTCAAGACCCAGCATCTTTTGCGCTCGGTTCAGATGAATATAGGCCATCCCGCGATCCATATCGGCGGCATTAAATTTAAAAATCCCCGAAATCCGAAACATCTCTTGTGACAGTTCGCCGGTTTTGGCCTGAGCAGTCGTTAATACTACTCGGTCACCTAGTTCTACTTCAATCAGTTCGGCCAATTTATACCCGATAACAACATCATATTTTGATTCACCTGAAAAATACTCACCCTCGATTAAGGCTTCATCAATCTGGGAGAGATATTCCTCAGTTTCCGGATTTATTCCAACCATCGAGACGGCGGCTACATTGGCCGGTGATGATATCATCGCTATTGCCATAGTTCTGACCGTAAAATGCTCAACTATAGAATCATTTTTGAGATTGTTCGAAACCGCTTCAAGATCGTTAATTGTTTTTTCAACTTCAAAAGTATCTCGAAACTCTTTCTGGTGTATCTGTGCTTCACCCAAAAACGATTGAGTGGCAGATTTTATCAGATTGTCATTCATCCCGATCATAAAAGCATCGGATAAGATCATCGCCGCCAGTCCGATTCCGATTGCGGTCCCGGCAATAAAAGTACGGCGTTTATTCCGGAACATATTCCGCCAGGCAAGTTTAATATATGTTATCATAATTTAGTGCATCCTCATTGCTTTTGCCGGTGCGATCCTTGCCGCTTTTACCGCCGGCAAGATTGAGACAAACAAAGCCGAGAAAAATACTGTGATCGCCGGGATAATGAAACTACGGGCATTTAATTCGCTGGTCATTGTTTTAAACTCAACCCCGCCATATGTGATTGAGCCTAATGATTCTGGCAGTTCCCATGAAAATGTTGAATTTGTAATAAGTGCAATCAACGTTCCAATTAATAAACTGATTATTGCCATGACAGCCACTTCCGAAATCACTAACTTGATGATCTGTTTTGGCTGTGTTCCCAGCGCACGCAGGACGCCATACTCCCGCCTTCTTTCCAAAACAGTCATCAGTACCGTATTAAGAACGCCGATTGAAGCAATAAGAATAATAATAAAAAGCAGGATCCAGGTTCCTTGCTGATCGGCTTTCATCGCCTCATAAAATGCTTTGGCAAACTCCTGCCAGGGTGCCACAGCGAGTTCAGGATTATTTAGAGTTCCCTGAATGTTATTAGTAAGCTCCTCAACACTATCAAGATCTTCGCCGATTATAACGATCTCATGAATCTGATTATACATCACCAATAATTCGGCGGCATCATCAAGATGAAGATACATCGCCGTCTTATCATACATTTTATCGCCGCTGTTTGTCAGTGCTATAATCTCATAGATATCGTTGGCGATTGAGCCATCGGCCCCCTGCGAAACAATAATAATACTGTCGCCGATCTTCGCTTTTAGTGTTATCGCCAGACCCTCGCCTAATATTGCCTGATATGATGCTTCCTTAGAAAATGGAACACCGGCGATTATCTTCTTTTCAAACCGGGTCGCGATTTGTTCTCTTGCCGGATCGATACCGATTATTCGGGCTCCGGTACTTTTTTCGTCGACCGACACCAGACCGGATGAGTAAATTCTCGGTGACCATGCCACTAATCCCGGAATCGTGTCAAGATGTATACCAACCGAAGAATAATCATTTATTGTTTTATAAAGTGCCGGACGATCAAGATATCCTTCCTGATGTATCTGAATATGCCCAAGCTGGGTACGGGTGAACAGATCAATAATATTAGAATAGGTACCATCGGACCATCCAAATGAAAAGGCCGAGAGTACAAATCCTCCTATCATAGTTAAAATTGTCAAAAGTGATCGCTTCTTCTGACGAAAAATATTTCTGAATGCTATTTTTATCATCATAATATTAGCTTCATCCTATTTTTTCGAACGAAGGTTTCTAAGTGAAAAAATATCTTTATCGAGCTCTACATCAAATTCGGCTTTCAG
>JAAERC010000211.1 GCA_024230695.1 Candidatus Zixiibacteriota bacterium | reverse complement strand
TTGTAGCCAAAATTACCTTTTTCATTTTTGACTCTATCAACCACGATCGAACCTTCAACACCAGCATTGTTGGCGATCTGTCTGATCGGCTCTTCGAGCGAACGACGGACGATATTCAATCCGACCATCTCTTCGTCTGAAAGCTTGACTTTATCAAGAATACCCATCGTGCGCAGGAAGACAACTCCACCACCAGGAACAATACCTTCCTCGGTAGCGGCGCGGGTCGCGCTAAGTGCATCTTCAACGCGGGCTTTCTTTTCTTTCATCTCGGTCTCGGTCGCGGCGCCAACATTGATGACGGCAACACCACCGGCTAATTTTGCGAGACGTTCCTGGAGCTTTTCTTTATCATAATCAGAACCGGTATCTTCGATATGTTTTCTTATCTGACCGATACGAGCCTTGATCTCATCAGTACTTCCGCCGCCTTCGACGATAGTTGTGTTATCTTTGTCGATAGTGATTTTCTTGGCAGTACCAAGATCAGAAACAACAACGTTCTCAAGTTTGAAGCCGACCTCTTCAGAGATGACTTTTCCACCAGTGAGAATCGCGATATCATCGAGCATAGCTTTACGACGATCACCAAAACCTGGGGCTTTCACTGCCGCGATTTTGAGGGTGCCGCGAAGTTTGTTAACGACTAATGTGGCAAGAGCTTCACCATCGATGTCTTCGGCAATAATAAGTAATGGTTTGCCCATCTGTGCGATTTTTTCTAATGCAGGAAGAAGGTCTTTCATCGTTGAGATCTTTTTGTCATGGAGTAAAATCAAGCAGTCATCAAGAATCGCTTCCATGTTGTCGGAATCGGTGACAAAGTATGGGGATACATAACCACGATCAAACTGCATACCTTCAACGATATCTAATGTAGTGTCGATAGTTTTGGATTCTTCAACGGTGATAACACCATCTTTACCGACTTTTTCCATTGCTTCGGCGATTTTTCCACCGATTTCGGTATCGTTGTTAGCTGAGATAGTACCGATCTGGCGGATCTTTTCAAGGTCACCGGAAACCGGCTGGGACATCTTTTTGATCTCACCAACGACGGCGCGGACAGCACCATCGATACCACGTTTGATGGCCATTGGGTTAACACCAGCGGTGACAGCTTTGACACCCTCGCGATAAATCGCCTGGGCGAGTAATGTGGCGGTAGTTGTACCGTCACCGGCAACGTCGGATGTCTTGGAAGCAACTTCCTTGACCATCTGAGCGCCCATGTTTTCAAAAGCGTCTTCGAGTTCGATCTCCTTAGCAACCGAGACACCATCTTTGGTGACAGTCGGGGAACCGAATTTTTTGTCGAGGACTACGTTACGGCCTTTTGGTCCAAGTGTGACCTTGACCGCATTTGCTAATTTATCAACGCCGACTTTCAGCTTTTCGCGAGCCGGAGCATCATATTCGATAAGTTTTGACATCTATAATATCCTTTAGCTTAGTATCGCGAGAATATCTGATTCGCGCATAATTACAAATTCATCATCATCAACGGTGACTTCTGTGCCGGAATATTTACCGTACAAGATTTTGTCGCCTTTTTTAACTTCCATCGGAACCACTTTGCCATCTTCGGTGCGTCCCGGTCCAACGCCGATAACTTCACCCTGCTGTGGTTTTTCTTTGGCGGTATCTGGAATAATGATCCCGCTTTTTTTGACCTCGGCGGCTTCTTCCTGCTTGACCAGGACTCTGTCCGCTAACGGTTTTACTGCCATTTCGTTTCTCCTTGTTTAATTACCTTTTATCTATACTTTCTATTTTCATTTACCATCTATTAGCACTCGTTTTTGTTGAGTGCTAACAGGCGGTCAAATATATATGCTTTAACGCATATGTCAAGCAAAAGTTCAAGTTTTTTGCAATTTTTTTGCTTTACTATTTGATTGAGAGATAAAGAGTTAGAAAATCAGGTCGATTGGAAGTCGGAAATTATTTTTAAACCCTCTAATGTCAGGGCAGGATGGATCGATTCAATATATTTTGAGTGATTTTGGAAATCCGAAGCGAGCCCGCCGGTTCCGATCACCTTTGGTTTTGCGTCTAATTCACCTGTGATATTATCAATAATTTTGTCAACCTGGCCGATGGTGCCGTAAAAAAGACCTGATTTTATTGATTCGGCGGTGTTTTTACCAATCGCGTGAGTAGGTTTTTCGATTCTGACCTCAAATAATCTGGCTGCTTTGGCGGCGAGTTGCGAGGCGGACATCTCCGGGCCCGGGGCTATTGCCCCGCCGAGATACTGTCCGTCAGCGGTGACAACATCAAAATTGATTGTAGTTCCAAAATCTACGATAATAATCGGTCCGCCAAATTTATCATAAGCGGCAACCGAATTGGCAATCCGATCGGCACCAACCGCCGAGGGGTCATCGTATGCGATTTTTATCGGTAATTTTATGGCTGATGAAACATGCAGGGGATCAATCTTGAAATATTTCTCCGACATTTTTTCATAAATCGGAGTTAGACTGGGCACCACCGAACCGATTATGACATTTGTCAGATCAGATGGTTTGATATTCATTCTATCAAGCAGACCGGTCACAAAAAAGCCGCACTCATCTATAGTCAGCGAATGATTTGAAGCTACCCGAAAATGATCGAGCAGATTTCCGTTATCAAAAACGCCAGCGACCGTATTTGTGTTGCCAATGTCAATTGTTAATAACATAGATTAAATATATCTAATGAAGTCTGAAAGTCAAACGACAAAAATGGCTGTTCAAATATTGAGCAAACTATTAGTAATCAGAAGCAATCTGCCGATATAAAAATAATAGCAGAAGAATTTATAAAAGGAGAACATTATGAGATTGTTTATTGTTTTGTTGGTCGGGTTGTCAATTCTGTTTGCCCTGGGATGCAGTCACAAGGTCGTTGTTATCAAAACTAATACGTCTGAGAAAAAACTTGATTCTCGTGCAATACCCAAGGAAAAAAGCAGTAAAGATAAACAATCTGATATTTTTCTGGCGAAAGCTATCAAATTTTACAACAAGGGAAAATATAAACAGGCTCTTAAGTTTTGTGAAAAAGCGATCAATTTCAATCATAAAAACTGGGAAGCGCATTATTATATGGGGCTGGCATCGCAGAGAAATAGAGCATACGCCCAATCTATTGAGGCTTTAAAACTCGGATTAAAACTTGGTCCAAAAAACAAATTTGTCGAATCTGAGATACATTGTAATATTGGTATAAATTATGAAAAGATGGGAATGACCGAAAGAGCGCGCAGTGAATATTTATTGTCTTTAAATCTAAATGAATCTAATCAGGATGCCCGTAAAGGTCTTAACCGACTAAAAGTTAACAAAACGATGAAAAATTGGAGAAAAAATAAAAAGCATTAAGCAGTTTTTCCAATAAAATAAACAATTAAAACCGGTTGATTAAACTCGACCGGTTTTTTTATATTTAGATATGAAAAAGAAACCAACGATAACATATCGAATTGAAGATGATTTTTATAAGAAGCTTGAAAAGTTCACCCAAAAGACTATTAACGATGGCTTCAAATTGTTTGAGAATGAATTTGTAAATATCGACAGTTTTTATAAAAAGACGTTTAATGAAGATCCCAAACGCAGTGACCATTCTTTTCGCCAAACGGCCAAGCCGTTTTATTTAATTGAGGCGATGTACTATCATTTATTGGATAGTGCCAATCGTGAGGATTTTAATAAGGCAGAAAAAACAATTATTATTCTACCCGACTGTTTATCATATCTTGGCGATAAATGTAAACGAGAAAAAACAGAATTAGGCAAAATATGCACCCGGTGTGTGCCCAAGTGTGAGATAAATAAGATCATGGAAATTGCTGATAAATATAATATAAAAGGGTATTTTTCCAAACGAGCCTTAGTCGAACAGCTGACTAAAATCAAAGAGGTTGAAAAAACAACTTTGTCTGTTATTGGTATCTCCTGTCTTTTAACCCTTGCCTCTGGGATGCGCCAGGCCAAAGAGGCGGGTTTACCATCACGGGGAGTTTTTCTAAACTTCACCGGCTGTGATCACTGGGCCGACAAACCATTTGCCACCGAGACTGCCGTAGATCGAATTAAATCTATTCTGGAGGAAAAATATGGAATACCTGATTCGACCGCTTGATATAACCGACTACAAAGAAATGACCAGACTCTGGCAAATAAGTGGTCTGCCTTATCGTGCCAATGGACGTGATTCATCTGAGGCCATGGCGGTGGAATTCAAACGGATGGAGACCTGCTTTTTGGGGATGTTTGACGGGGACAAAATGATCGGGACAATAATCGGTTCATCCGACGGCCGGAAGGGCTGGATCAATCGGCTGGCAATCGACCCTGATTATCGTGGTCAGAAACTTGCCAGCAGACTTATCAAAGAATGTGAAGATTTTTTACATGATTTGGGACTGGAAGTAATCGCCTGTTTGATCGAAGATGTCAATACCCCATCGCTTTCGGCTTTTGAAAAATCGGGTTACAAAATATCGGACGAGATTCTTTATTGTTCAAAGCGGGAGTCAGAAGAGGCATAAACTGAAATTGTGGAGAAAAGAAAATGAGTGGAATAGTTTTTTTTGGGACAAATAAACTTGATGAGATAACTGAATTTTATTTTAACCAAATCGGTTGTGATATTTGGCTGGAACAAGCAGATTGTAAAATATTTCGTCATGATAATTTTCTTCTCGGTTTTTGTACCCGTAAAGAAGTTGAGAATAATGGAATAATTACTTTCTTTTTTTCTGATAAAAATGAAGTTGATAGATTTTATAATAAATTCAAATCATTGGCTGAGACTTCGCCAATTGAAAATGAAAAGTATAAAATATATCATTTTTTCATTCATGATCCTGAGGGACGCAAAGTCGAATTTCAATATTTCAACAATGATATGGGCATATAATAAATTCGCAGTTTAGTTTTTCAAAATTCCATTTGTTTCCATTATATTATCAGTAGATGTTTTTAATGATCCTGAAATCAGACTTCTCCATATAATTGGCAACAGTTTTTATAAAATTTAACTTGACAAGTTAATGGTCCTCACTTATATTATCCATAGAATCAATAAAACCCATAATTTCAATAGTGGGTTTTCGAGGAACAAAATATGCCTAATCAAGACCCCAAGGATTTTCTGACAACGGGTGAAGCCGCATCGTTATGCTCGGTTACTCCCGACACTGTTCTAAAGTGGATCAGGGCCGGAAAAATACCTGCTAATCGAACGCCCGGTGGACACCACCGAATACCGCTTGATGCACTTACGGCTATCCTTAATGTTAAAAACCAAACAACCAATAGTGAACGTTCCAGAAATATTTTTCAACATTGCTGGGAATTCTATTCAAATTCGGGTTCTATTTCCGCTGATTGCAAAGAGTGTATTGTCTTTCGCTCCGGAACCAAACGCTGTTATGAAATCAGTGAATTACCAATTGAAGCGGGGCATGCTCGACGTTACTGCAAAACATCATGTGAAAATTGCGAGTACTATCAAGTTGTTAATGGGCAGTTGCCAAATGTTTTAGTTGTGACCGACAAGAGGGAACAGCGAGACGCTTTAATAAAAGAAAATGGCAATAGTGGTTTTGGATTGAGAATTACTGATTGTGAGTATCGATGCTCAATGCAAATCGAAGATTTTCGCCCTGATTATGTTGTTATTGATTGCGCTCTGGGAGCAAAAAGGAGTCGTGAATTTGCGGAACTTTTATGTGAAGATCCTCGAATTCCTTACATCAGAGTTATCCTGGCAGGAAACGATAAGGAAGTCCCAGAAGAGTGCGACCGTATGGTTTACGGCTATATAAAAAGACCGTTCTCAAAAAAGATATTATCAAAAATAGTTAATGAAGTCGTGACCGATAACAAAATGGACACGATACCCGATAAATAAAAACAGTTTGGCTCCAATGAAAGGAGGCCCAGCTAAATATAAAGGGTACTAAGAATAAGGTGGCTCGACGGGTCCGTTTGCGACATCAGTCCCGTCAAGCCTGTGGAGCGGAATGGCTGTCGGAGTATACTCCGATAGCCGCCGCACCATTTGTCTAATATACGTGGGAAAACCTGCCAGTCAACAGGAATTCTTTCCCGACGCTATATTATTTCTTACCCCCTTAATAGTTTATATGAAAATCACAAACAATTTAAACTATAGGAGGCATTATGATTAGCGGAGAACCCCATCAAAACTCAAACCTGGAGGACAATGATGGTTTCCTGAAGGAAATGATCAGTTGGAATCGAGAAGTCGCAGCTGAATTGGCCGCCAAAAATGACCTTGGTCCATTAACCGATGAACACTGGAAAATTATCGAATATGTGAAGGACTACTATATTCATTATGGTAATGGTCCTTCAATTGTTAAGATCAGCAGAAAAACAGGATATACATCCAAACATATCTGCAAATTATTTCCGTGCGGGGTGGCCAAAGGTGCATATCGACTGGCCGGTTTGCCCAGACCATCTGGCTGTTTATAAAGAGTAGGAGCTGACAAAACAATTGAGTTTGATTTAAGAAAATTATATAAAACTGTTTCTTTTGGAAAGGAGAACATCTTGAAAACGGCAATATTTCAAATTTTACCTTATGTTACGATTCTTATCTTTGTCGTAGGAATGCTTTACAGATTATATATATGGAGCAAGACCCCCCAGCCTGGAGCGCTAACTCTTTTTCCGGCTCCAAAAAGCGGATCGGCCTCTTTCTTCAGAGTTATTAAGGAATCGTTTTTATTTCCAAGTCTATTTAAGGGCGATAAAGCACTCTGGATCATGGCATGGGTATTCCATGCTACTCTGGCATTGATTGTAATTGGACATATTCGTGTTTTTACCGATTTTCCTGGCCTATGGGCGGCATTGGGAATTAATGCAGACACAATGAGTGCGGTATCGGGCGGTATCGCCGGTGTTATCATATTAATTTGTGCGATAGCGCTGATTCTTCGGAGACTGATGATCCTGAGGGTAAAAGAGATTTCAAATGTAACGGATTATTTTGCTCTGCTTATGATAATTGCCATATTATTAACCGGTGATTATATGAGATTCGCCGAGCATTTTGATCTCAGTACTACCCGATTATATTTCCAGAATCTTTTAACATTTTCTGTAACCGCATCAATTATTCCTCAAAGCGGGATGTTTATGATGCATTTCTTATTGGCGCAGATCCTCATAATATTTATTCCATTCAGCAAGATCATGCATTTTGGAGGGATCTTTTTCACTCAAACCGTAATTCAGAAGTCTTAAAGGAGATATTACTGTGGCAAATATAGAAGCAACCAAAGAAGAAACCGCTCTGAGTAAGGCTGGCGGCCCCAAGAAAAAAGTAGAGGGCGGAAAGTTACGGGATTCAGTAGTTGCCGCCTGTACATCCATTGACAATGGCCCATTGGTTCTCAAATTATATATGGATATGTGTGTCAAGTGTGGCACCTGCGCGGAGCAATGCCCGGTATATCAGGGTGATCCAACCGAATTGCGTAATCCATCTAAACGAACCGATCTGGTTCGAGGTATCTATAAAAAATATAAAACAACATCGGGCAAACTTTTTGGGCCATGGGTCGGCGCCAGCGACTTTGATGGCGACATGAAGAAATTTGTTGATGCATTTTATGAATGTACCGGATGCCGTCGATGTGCCACCTTCTGCCCCATGACTATCGATAATTCGGTTGTCACCCGAAAAGGACGCGCTATTGCCGACCAGCTGGGTTACACACCGGAAAGGCTTCAAAAGGTAATTGATATTTCCCTGGAAACCGGCAACACCGATGGTGCCAATGAGGCGGCCTTCAAAGAAACCGTTCGATTTCTCGAAGAAGAAATAAAAGACGAGTGCGGCGTCGATGTTAAAATTCCGTATGATGTGGTTGGCGCCGATATGTTTTTTGTACCTCCATCGGGTGATCTGTTGGTTAACCCCGAAGCAGTTATGGGTATCGCCAAGGTGTTTCATAAAATGGGTATCTCCTGGACACTCAGCTCCAAAGCATTTGATGGTGCCAATTATGGTTTGTTTACCGGTGATGATAAAGCAATGAAAGAAGATAACCGGCTTTATGTCGAGGAATGCAAACGACTGGGAAGTAAGACGCTGATGATGGGTGAGTGCGGACATGCGCATCGGATAATGAAATTTATCATGGAAAAAGCAGGATGGTGGGGTAAACTGCCATTTGAGATCACCAATGTTCTTCAATACACTGCCAAAATTGTTCAGGATGGTTCACTTAAATTGGACAAAAGCGGTAATCCTGACCCTGTGACATATCACGACCCGTGTAATTTTGGCCGTAGCTGTGGTATTGTTGAGGAACCTCGCATTATTATGAAGGCCTGTTGTGAGGATTTCCGCGAGATGACTCCGAATCGTGAGCACAACTGGTGTTGTGGCGGCGGTGGAGGATTATCAGCTATGGACGATATCTATGAATTCCGGATGATCGTTTCCGGCAAAATGAAGCTTAAACAGATCGATGATACCGGAGCCAAATTCTGTGCGGCCCCATGCTCAAATTGCAAACGACAATTAATGCAATTGATGGAACATCATAAACGCGATGTTGCTATCGGAGGCGTTCATGATGTTGTTATGAGGGCGATTGTGATGTAAAAATAATTTATTTTACTCATGAAATTTTGGTTAGATTTGAGTAGAATAAAAGAGATGTTTAGTATTTGTAATTAAGTGGTCGCTTTCCATAGAAATGTGAGCGGCCACTTATAATATTTATCAAAGGTTTTGGGATGAGTCAGCAAAGCATAGAATTTAATGGTATAACTTATACTCTTGACCGACATGGATTTCTCGATCCTTCTGACCAGTGGAGTATCAGTTTTGCCAAAGGGATGGCCGAAAAACTTGGTATTTTGGAAGGTCTATCAAAAGAACATTGGGATTTCATAAATTATTTAAGATCAAAATTCCTTGATGAAAATACTGTTCCTGTGGTCGTGAAGGCCTGCTCGGATAATAACATCAGATTAACAAAATTGAGAGCCCTTTTCCCGACCGGGTATCATCGCGGGGCATGTAAAATCGCGGGACTTAATTTTAATTATATGTGCGAAACCAATCTTTGGCTCTCATACGAAACACATCACAATAAAGATACTGAATATAAAACAAATGAACTTGGGTTTCTGGAAGATTTTGAACTCTGGAATGAACGCTTTGCATATTTTGTGGTTCAAAATTGGGGACTCCCCGATAGTTTGACTGATCAACACTGGAAGGTCATAAAATATTTAAGAGATTTCTATTCGGCTTCAAAAAATATTCCATCGATTTATGAGGTTTGCAAAGCTAATGATATTGGCTTTGATGAGTTAGACAAATTATTTCCGCGCGGTTACCGACGAGGCGCCTGCAGAGTATCGGGCCTTCCGTTTTTTGCATAATAATCCAGAAGAGCACCACAAATATCTGAGTTGATTATTGTACTATAATCATAATCTCTACTATATGACATTTTTTATAGAAAATTATTTAGAAATCATTGTTTTATATTGCAACTACAGATTAAAATCTGTATAAAATAACTAAGATTGATGTACTCCATGTTTACGGATTTGACCAGGTTTTTATACTCATCAGGATTCATGGAATTGAAGATTATAAATTGAGAGACGGCAATGTATAGATTTGAAAATAGACTTATCTTTCCTAAATTTAACCCGCCCACAAATAATGCTAAGACAAGAATAATCGGAGAAACAGATGTTCATCCGCTCAGGACTAATCGGCTATAACATACGGCCGGTTACGGTTATCCTGTTTTTTATTATTTCTACAATTGCCTTTGTTCCCTTGAGTCTCTTTGGACAATCAAACGAAACGGGTAATAATATTATGAAATTGATTTGGACGGCAAACGGCGATGATAATAACTGGGGGCAGGCATCATTTTATGATATTCGCTATTCAACCGAACCTATTGGAACAGATACCGTTCGGTGGTGGCAATCAGCAATTAAAGCGACGAATATTCCAAATCCATCTCGGTCAGGGAAAAAAGACTCATGTGTGATTGAAAATTTATCTATTCATCAACATTATTATTTTGCAATCAGGTCAGCAGATGAGGCCTATAATTGGTCCCATATTTCAAAAATTGCTGAATTGCCGGTAATCTCGTGTGGCGATGTCAGCGAAGATGGGGTAATTGATGAAAGCGACCTTAAATTTCTTCTATATTACTTATACACAAATAATAGTTCCGAACCTTTAGAACTGATTAATGGCGATGTTGATAATTCGGGTGATATCAATGTTGCCGACGCCATGTATATAATTAATTATCGTCATAATTCCGGCCCCCCGCCTGTTTGCGGACCATAAAAAGTAATTTCTCCGGCATACCAAATTTTATACTATACAATTCAGTATACAATATGCATCTTTTTTAAATTTTTTTCTTGCACTTTATAAAACAATTTATTATAAAGCTACTCAAATAAGAAGTTTGTGAAAACAATAACAAGGCAGTCTCCACACTGAACCTGCCGAAGAGTAAAAAAAAAGAGAGTAAACATTTAAGAACGAGCCCCGCCCCCTTGTTCATACCTATGGCAGATATCGACTTAGTTAATTTTCCCACCATATAATTAGGCATCGATACCATACCAGGAGATAATAATGCGCATTTCATCCTACCACAGAAACGTACTAAACGACCGAAGAAATTTTTATAATGAGTTATTTTTAACCATAGCCGGGCTTCTTTTTATAGCTTTGTTATTTCCAATTAATGCACAAACTGAAAATAGTGTTGAACTTTTTTGGTCAGCGCCCGGCGACGATTACAGCTTGGGAAGAGGAGCTAATTATGATATTCGTTATTCTTCCTTTCCAATTGGTTCTGATACAATTAGTTGGTGGAATTCAGCAACCAAAGTGAGCCTTTCCCCTGACCCCTCTTGGAATGGGCGCCAGGATAGTTGCACCATTTATAATCTTTCGCTCAATAACTCATATTATTTTGCCATAAAAACATCGGACGAATCAAATAATTGGTCCGGCATTTCTAATATTGCGGAAATCCCACCATTATTTTGTGTTGATATATCGGGGGATGGTTCAATGGATATACTTGACGCTATCTATTTGCTGAATTTTATATACAGAAATGGTGCACCACTTCCCTCTGGTATTGATGGTGACATTGACAATTCTGGCGAAATAAATATTCTGGATGCAATATTAATAATTGGTTTTTGCTATAAAGATGCCGCTTTGCCAGGTTGTTGATATAAATTCTACCTATAAAAAAAGACGGCTCAATTGAGCCGTCTTTAATAATTCATTATAAATAATTAAATAATCTTTTCAACTTCGGTTTTGAAGTATTCATAGGAGCGAGCGCCAATAGCACGAGCGGTCTCATTGCCATCTTTATCGATAAAGATAGTAACCGGGACGCCGGCTCCTATCTGATAAGAGAGTGCCGATTCTCTATTGGCAATAAGCATCACCCAATCAAGATCGGACTGTTTGGCAAAATTACGGACTTTCTCCGGGGTATCATTAACAGCCAAACCAATGATCTCCAGGCCCATCGGATTGTATTCGGCATAGATTTTTTTCAGATCTGGAAGTTCTTTACGGCAAGGCGGGCACCATGTTCCCCAAAAATTAAGAATAAGTGGTTTCCCCGCATACTGTTTTGATGTGTGAAAATTACCGTCAAGATCAAGAGCCATAAATTTACCACCGGAACCGGCCGGAGTTTGTGTATCGGTAGTGGCATCGGTTTTATCAGATGATGTTTTTTCATCGGATGATGAACAGGATGCTAATAAAGCAATTGTTATGAACAATGCAGTTAAAATTAATAAATATCTTTTCATTTCATTATTCTCCAGTACTAAAACTCGCCTTTATGGCCGCCTTGTTTTCTATATTCTTCCCATTTTATTTTTAAATGTAATTCGTCTTTTATATAATACAGCGCATCAAGGAAATCATTGGTGCCCCGGTATCCTTTAATTGGCGCCAGCTTCTCTTTATTTGATTTCATAAACCAATAAACAGGATAACTTCGAACACCAAATTCTGATCGAGCCAGATTTCGTTCGGTTATTTTGTAACCATCAACATCGAGCTCCAATTTTGATTCACAATCGACTTTTATACTAACAAATTCATTATTGAGTAGTTTAACAACTTCAGGATCCTTAAAAGTGGTCCGATTCATTTTTTTGCAGTAGCCGCACCACGAGGTTGTAAAATTAATCATAATTAGCCGGTCGGTTTCCTCGGCTAACTTAATACCTTCGTCATACTTATGCCAAATAATCGCGTTGGTATCAATAATTGCCTTTTCTTTGGATTTATCTTTAGATTCAGATTTTTCGTCAGCCGAAACCATCAGGGTCGTCGCAAGTAGTATCAGTAGGCTAATAATAATTTTTTTCATAAATTCACCGTTGCTTAATTATCCTTTAATTTACAGTATTTAAACCACAAAGTCAAAAAAAGGTTTCCAATAATATTATTGTGGCTGTAGAAAAACAGCCGAATCACCCATAATTTCCTTTAGCTTTATAAGCAATTCATTCTGAGGTGCCACCATAAACCTTTTTGATTTAATAAAATATATTTTTCCATTTTTTCTTGCCGCAAAAACAACTGGCGTTTTTCCCACATTTTTCCCCAATTGGCTGGAAACGGCGCTTAGTTTATTTTCGGCTGTTTCGGCATCTATCTTTATGACCAGCCGGCAGTTAAAACGCTCACTCAGATTATCCACCGAGATAAGGTCGTTGGAAATCACCTTTGGAGCCTCGCCCTCACGAGTTGAAACCCGTCCGGTCACCATCACGATTTTATCAGGACTAATAAAATCTTTCCCTTTTTCAAAACAATCGGAGAAGATTATCACTTCAGTGGAACCCTTAAAATCCTCAATAGTAGCAAAAGCCATCTGATTGCCCCGTTTGTCGGTCATCAATTTTAATGATGAAATAATTCCTCCAAACCGAACCTCGCGGCCATCGCGGACATTAGCAATTTTTTCGGTATCGGCGGTTCCAAAATTTTCGAGCTCAGACCGGAATCTATCTAATGGATGTCCCGAGACATATATCCCAAGGACTTCTTTTTCTTTGGATAGCTTTTCCATGATCGGCCAGTCAGTCAAATCTGACATTTCAGGTTCTTTTCTTTCAATCTTGGCGCCATCGGTGGCAAAAAGATCAACCGAGTTGGCTGAGACCTGAACTTTTTGCCCAAACTCAAGCATCTTCTCGACAATTTCCACTTTTTGAGCCCGATTGCCTGGTAACGAATCAAAGGCTCCGGCGGTGATCAGCGATTCAACGGCACGACGGTTTAGACTTTTGAGATTAACACGAGAAACAAAATCAGAGAAACTCTTAAATTCACCATCCTTTAAACGAGCCTCAACAATGGCATCGACCACTCCCCCGCCAACATTTTTTACAGCGAGCAGGCCAAAACGAATCTTATCATCCTTGACGGTAAAACCTTTAAAGGAGCTGTTAATATCAGGCGGTAAAACGGTGATTTTCATGTGGCGACATTCATCCATCAGTTTATAAATACGATCGGATGAATCGGTCTCGGAGGTCATATTGGCCGCCATAAACTCAGCCGTATAATGTACCTTCAGATACCCACACTGATAAGCAACATAGGCATATCCAGTCGCATGCGCCTTGTTAAACCCATAACGGGCAAAAGTTTCTATCTGGTCAAAAACTAAGGTAGCCGTTTTAGAATTTATTTTTTTCTCGGCGCATCCGGCCAAAAATCCTTTTTTCTGTTCAGCCATTAACTCAGCCTGCTTTTTGCCCATCGCCTTTCGCAGAATATCCGCTTTGCCCATCGAGTACCCTGCCATAGCATTGGCTATATGAAGAACCTGTTCCTGAAAAACAATTACGCCATAGGTCTCTTTCAGGATCTTCTCCAATTTGGGATGGTCAAACTCAACCTTCTGGACACCTTTTTTGCGGTCGATATAAGTATCGATCATTCCCGAATCAAGCGGGCCGGGTCGATACAAAGCGTTCATCGAGGTCAGATCGGTCAGATTTTCAGGTTTGAGACGACGCAGGTAATCACGCATACCACTCGACTCAAACTGGAAAACCCCAAC
>JAAERC010000210.1 GCA_024230695.1 Candidatus Zixiibacteriota bacterium | reverse complement strand
CGGCTGTCAAGGTAGATATTTGGTTGCCTTCATTATCATAGAAATAAACGTCAAGTTTCCATGCTTGAGTAGAATCGTATGGTTCAAATTTCTCGATATAATCGGCGTACAGATCGGTTGTGATGACCGCGCCATCATACAATGATATACGAGCGTTTTTAATCTGCTGGTCCGGGCGGATAATTACAACATCGGTACTGTCGCCTGCGGTTTCGGTTTTACGGTCTTCGGATGTTTTGGCGCATGAGATTAGCATCAGTGTTAATAATATTATGAGCAATTGGCAGGAGCGCAGGGCTCCCGTCCTACAAATAAGGGCATGGATTCCCGCTTTCGAGGGAATGACGTTTCTATATGTATTGCTGATTATTTTCATAATATTCCTTTTGCCCATCGGTCTTTGTCTTCCTGAGTTGTGGCCCAGCGGTTATGCATCCAAATCCACTGATCTTTATACTCGCTCACTATCTCTTCCCATACTTCGGTACATTTTTTTGTAATATTATACACATCGGCATCAAAATCATCAGTACGATTTATTGTGACTTCCGGTTTAAAAATAACTTTATACCGCTTACCAGTCCGAATGCAGGTAGTCGGAACGAATCCCGCCCCGGTTTTAAGTCCAATAATCGATTGTCCCACAGGGGTATTGGAAGGCGTTCCAAAGACTGGGATCATCTCACTTCGCACCCGATATGAGTCGGTGTCCATCAAAACGCCAAGCACGTAGCCATCTTTTAATAATTTCAATATTTTACGGGGTGAATCATTGGTGTCGATATTTACTAAACCCATTTTTCCCCGATTATTCACCAGAAGTTTGTCTAATCTTTTATCGTAAACTTCGCGACCGATTGCGGCCGATTTGAATCCCTCGCCGGCAGAAAATGCGGCCAAAAGCTCAAAATTTCCAATATGTCCGGTAACAGAGATCACACCTTTACCGCGGTTATAGACTTTTTTAAAATGTTCGAGACCTTCGACATCAATCAATGGTCGCAGTTGAGATTTATAATATCTCGGTATTCTGATAATATCGATAAAATTCCAGACAATATTAAAAAACATCTGTTTGATAATCACTTGTCGTTCAGTTTCTGAAAGTGTATCGCCAAATGCGGTTTGCAGGTTTTTGTTTGATTTGATTTTTTCCTTTTTAAATATCAGATACATCAAATAAGCGAGAATCGAACCAATAAAAAGACCAATAGAACGAGGTAATACATTAAAAATGAATATCACAAATCTAATAAACCAATAGACAAGATTATTTTTAATTTTTTGAATAGGTTTTGCCACCGGGATTTATACAAGTTTAGATTTTAATATATCATGCAGATGAATAATACCGACTGGGACATGATCTTTTTCGACAACCGGAATAACGGTAATAGAGAATTTTTCCATAACCGCCAGTGCCTTATCAAGAATGGCATCAGGTTCGATTGTTTGCGGATTTTTTACCATTGCTTCATCGGTGCGAATATTAAAAAAGTTTTTATCTTTTTGAGCCAGTCGGCGCAGATCACCATCGGTGAATATTCCCACCAATAAACCATCGTTGTCAATTACCAGTGCCGCTCCAAGTCTTTTACCGGTCATTTCAACAATTGTGTCTTTCATCGGCGTATCAGCTTTGACAAAAGGTATTTCGGAATTAGTATGCATCATATCTTCAACACGTTTTAAAAGTCGTTTGCCAAGCGAGCCACCCGGATGTAGAAACGCAAAATCTTCTGGCGAGAAATTTCGTTCTTTTAATAATGCAATTGCGAGAGCGTCGCCCATGACCATCGCCGCTGTGGATGATGAAGTCGGAATCAGATTATCGGAACCGGCTTCCGATTCGACTGAACAATCCAGTACGATATCGCATTTACCGGCTAATGGTGAATCTACCTGAGCGGTCATTAGAAGTATTTTTACACCGAGTCGTTTAATAGTTGGAAGGATTTGGTAAAGTTCATCGGTCGCGCCTGATTTTGAGATTGCAATAACAATATCACCTTTTTGCACCAGCCCGAGATCACCATGAACACCTTCGGCGGCATGAAGAAAAAACGAAGCGGTCCCAGTTGATGAAAAAGTTGCGGCTATTTTTTTGCCGACTAACCCGGATTTGCCCATCCCAGTGAGAATCACCCGGCCGGAACTTTCGAGAATCAGCTTCACCGCCGCAACAAAATTATCATCGAGCCGGTCAGCCAGACGAGCAATTGATTCGGCTTCTTTTTGAAATACTTCTTTTCCGTTTTTCAGAATCATCTTAATAACTTAAGTTAAAACCGACATCGGGTCAAGTTTATTGCCCTGAAAATATGCTTTCAAAATTTCTCTGACTGCCCCAAAACCACCTTTGGCGGTAGTGACATAGTCAACTTCCGCTTTTAGCTCATCGGCGGCATCGGCCACAGCCATTGATAGACCGACTTTTTTGGCAAGTTTTATATCGAGTATCTCATTTCCGATAAAGGCCACTTCCGAATGTTTCAGTTTTAGCTCTTCGAGAAGCGGTTTGATCTGTTCGCATTTTTCCCGCATCTCTTGCAGAACATATTTAACTTTCAAATCTTTCATTCGCGTGGTAGTAGCCGCCGAATACCGCCCCGACACAACAGCAATTATTAATCCGGAGCGCTGGGCCAGGACAATATAGAATCCGTCAGATATATGGAATTTTTTCATCTCGAACCCATCAGGTCCAAAAAAGATATGGTCATCGGTCAGGACACCATCGACATCAAGTGCCAGCAGTTTGATAGTTTTAAATCTGTCGGCCAATTCATCAAAGTCGATATGTTTTTTCACAGTTTCCCCTCTAAAATAATTATTGATTGGCCTCAGATATTTTTTTGATCTCGGTTATAAGAGTCTCCATATTATCCAAAGGCAACATCGCCGCGGCATCACACAATGCTGATTTTGGGTCAGGATGTGTTTCAACAAAAAGCCCATTAATTCCAATTGCTACTGCCGCTTTGGCGAATGGTGTTACAAATTGCGGTTGACCCGATGAAAAACTACCGCTTCCGCCCGGCAGTTGAAGCGAATGAGTCGCATCAAAAACTATCGGGAAACCAAAGTTTTTCATAATTATCAATGAGCGAAAATCAACCACCAAAGTATGATAACCAAACGAAGAACCTCGTTCGGTCAGCATCACTTTTCCGGAACGAGCTTTGCCGGCCACTTTGTCCATATCATCTGGCGATAAAAACTGTCCTTTTTTGATATTTATCCATTTGCCGGTAGATGCCGCTTCTCTGATTAATTCTGTCTGACGACACAAAAATGCCGGAATCTGAATAACATCTGCAACCTCGGCGGTTTTTATTGCCTCAGTTTTTTCATGAATATCAGTAAGAATCGGAAACCCAAACTGTTTTTTAACCTTGGCTAGGATTTCCAAACCAAAATCAATTCCGTGTCCGGCGAATGATTCACCCGATAAACGGTTAGCTTTGGCATATGATGATTTAAAAATCACTGGGATATCATATTTGTCTGATAACTCGCGAAGTTTTTCAGCAACTGTAAAACAAACCTCTTCTGATTCGATAGCACATGGCCCGGCAATCAGAAACAGTTTTTTCGATTCCACTATTTTATCTATGTCATAATTTGTTGGCATACAAACCTCCCCATAGTCTAAATTTAATGTTTTAGAACTTTCTATAATGCCATTTTATAACATCTGTATCATTTGTAATATAATCATTTGAGCCAACCGGAACAAACGAATCATTAACAGAAAATATCCAGGCATATTTCCTTGTTGAGACAATCGAATCTATCGCTTTTACAAAAATACCCGCCGAACTCTCGACATGATCTACATCATATTTTTCTGTTGTTATTTCAAATACCGATTTTCCGGTAAAACCCACTAATTCTATAACAAGACTATCACTGCTATTGTTGCTTTTATTTTCCGATAAGTAATCTTCTTCATTTCCACATGAAAAAGTAATTAGCATAAGCATTATTAATATACATGTAATGGCAAGGCCATTTTTGATTCTATTTTTTGGGCAAAAACTTTTCATTTTTAAATCCATATAAATCTAATTGATTTAATAATATATAGATCAACAACATTTGTCAAAGACTGGATTTATTTTTATCAAACGAAACTATTTACCTATAGATGACGTCTATTCAGTATGAAAAGGAACAAACCGTAATAACCATAAAGAGAAATCAAAATGTTCAAAAAAATTCTATTTGTTACAATTCCGGCATTAATGGTTGCTGCCGTTCTGTATTTTGCGCTGAGCGGTTCCGGTAATGGGGAAGATCTGATAAAAACAGTCATCGCTGAAAAAGGTGAGATCATTGATAAGGCTCTGGCGGTTGGTCGGATCGATCCCAAACAGGAAGTTTCGGTAAAATCAAAGATATCCGGAACGGTTAGAAAAATTTATGTGGAAATCGGTGACCAGGTCAAAGTTGGTGATCCATTAATTGATGTTGCCCCTGACCCGACTCCGATAGAATTTGCAGAAGCCAAACGACAAGTAGAAATATATCAAGTCGCATTTGATAATACAAAACGGGAGTTTGATCGTTCGCAATCATTATTGGACAAAGAATTGATTTCTCGTCAGGAATATGATGCCAAACTATCAGCTTATGATGAAGCCAGACTAAGACTAAAACTTTCAAATGAGAAACTAAATCTAATTCAATCCGGTCAGACAAATAATGCCGATCTGAAAGTTGATAATACCATAAAATCACCTATAACCGGGATGGTCCTCTCGCGTTTAGTTGAAGAGGGTGATCCGGTGGTTCCGCTGACTTCATATCAGGCTGGGACCGATCTGATGTCTCTGGCTTATATGGAGGATCTGATTTTTAAAGGTACTGTAGATGAGATCGACGTTGGCAAATTATCAATAGGTATGCCGGTGGAGATAAAAATTGGCGCCCTTCCTGGTGAAATGATCGAAGGCGTGTTGAAGCGTGTTTCTCCCAAAGCTCACCGTGATGAAGGTTCGACACTTTTTGAAATTGAGATTACTCTTAATGACATCGGCGAATCATTCCTGCGAGCCGGGTATAGTGCCAATGCCGATATTATTATAACAAAAAAGACTGATATTATTCTTATTCCGGAACGGTTAGTCAGTATGTCCGATTCAATTATTACAGTTGAAGTGCAGGATACAAGCGGTAATATTGAAACCAGAGATGTCACCGTTGGTCTTTCTGACGGAATAAATATAGAAATTGCCACTGGTCTTGTTGAAGGCGAATTGATAGTTGAACGCCCGCCCAAAGAGATCGAATAAATAATGATACCGTTTTTATCAATAAAGCAGTTTTTTAGAGATCTGCGCCAACAAAAGTTGCGGACTTTTATGACAATGGGTGGAATTCTCTGGGGGACATTGGCAATTGTTCTGCTTTTTGCATTTGGCAAAGGAATTCAGAAAGCTCAGATCAAATCTCAAAAAGGAATGGGTGAAAACATCACAATTATCTGGCCCGGGACGACTTCCAAGTTGTGGAATGGGCTTCCTCGCGGGCGGGATATTCGTATAACCGATGATGATGTATCATTGATGAAAGCCAGATTATCCTCAGTTGGTCGTATTTCGCCGGAATATATCAGGTGGAGTATTCCAATTGAATATAATAAGATAAAATCGGTTCAGGCGGTTAATGGAGTCTGGCCGGAATTTGGACCAATGCGTAATATTATTCCCGAAATGGGCGGACGATTTATTAATGATCTGGATATGCTTCAGAAACGACGGGTTGTGTTTATCGGAGACAGATTAAAAAATGAGTTGTTTGGTGATGAAGATGCTATCGGTCAATATATTCTGATCAACAGTATGCCTTTTCGAGTAGTTGGAGTCTTAAAACCTAAAGAGCAAGACAGCTCTTACAGCGGACGTGACAATTGGAAAGCTACTATCCCGCTGACGACCTTCAAAGGAATGTACTCACGGAACTATCCCAATAATATTGTGGTCCAGTCAAAAGAGGGCACCTCAATGGCCACAACTAAACAGGATATTTATGACATTATGGCCGGTAAATATGACTTTGACCCAAGCGATACCGAAGCTCTTGGGATGTGGGATACAACTGAAGGGATGGAGTTTTTTACTAATTTTTTTATGGCCTTTAGAATTTTTCTCGTTGGTATCGGGATAGCAACGCTGATCACCGGTGGAATCGGAGTTTCAAATATTATGAATGTCGTTCTCGAGGAAAGAACTAAAGAGATCGGTATAAAAATGGCACTCGGTGCAAAAAAGAAATTTGTGATGATGCAGTTTTTAACAGAAACATTAATATTAACATTTGTCGGCGGAATAATCGGATGGCTGATTGGGTTTGGAATAATAAAAATATTTCCGATGTTCCAATTAGATGAATTTGTCGGAATCCCCGAGATCGATTATATGGGATCATTAATAGCTATTGTTATTCTTGGTCTGGTTGGATTGGTATCAGGATATTTCCCGGCCAAACGAGCCGCCAATTTACAGCCGGTGCAGGCGCTAAAACTATTTTAGATTATGAATCCTCGTATTTTATATAACATATTTGTCCGCGATTTTCGTAAACAGAAAAAAAGGATGCTTCTGACTGTTACGGCTATAGCATGGGGTACTATCGCGATTTTGCTTCTGCTTGCTTTTGGTGAGGGATTAAAACGGCAGATGGATAAAAACCGCAAAGGTCTTGGTGATGGTATCGCTATTGTTTGGGGCGGGAGAACGACTAAAGTTTTCCAGGGGCTTGGTCTGGGTCGACGAATCAGGTTTACCGAAGAAGATATGAAATATATGCAGCGCCGGATGCCGGAACTTAGGCATGTCGCCGGGGAGTATGTTCGCTGGGGTATAAATTATAAATATGGCGACAAAATATTCAGCGAACGGTTAACGGGTGTTTATCCCTGTTTTGAAGATATTCGTTCACATTATCCAGAGGCGGGCGGACGATTTTTAAATGATATTGATATCGAAAAAAAGAGACGAGTAATATTTCTTGGTGGTGTTATTAAAGAAAAACTTTTTGGAGATGAGGACCCGATCGGCAAACAGATTCTCCTTAACTCAGTTCCTTTTACCGTTATTGGTGTGATGCGTGATAAAATTCAGATGGGGATGTATAATGGCCCCGATGAAAATATGGGTGCGATTCCGGCAACCACATTTTCGGCACTATATGGAAACAGATATTTTAATCATATTGTTTACCAACCCTACGATATTGACAACATGAAAGCAGTTGAAAACAGACTATACGAGATTATGGGGGCAAGATATAAATTTGACCCGACCGATGAACAGACACTTAGTATTTGGGATGTTGTTGCATCGGTTAAAGAGATGGCCAATGTTATGCTGGGGATACAGATTTTTCTTGGTTTGATCGGTGGGATGTCGTTGTTGATCGCCGGGGTTGGGGTGGCCAATATTATGTATGTCTCAATCAAGGAAAGAACCCGTGAGATCGGGGTCAAAATGGCCATTGGTGCCAAAAAGAGTTACATATTGATTCAATTTCTGATTGAATCTTTATTGATTGTTGGGGTTGGCGGCGCGACCGGGTTGTCAATCAGTTATATTTTAACCGAAGGTTTTAAACGGATTCCAATTGAAAGCGATGTTCTTGATTTTATGGGCCGACCGACAGTTTCATTTGAAATTGGCCTGATTGTTATTGGAATATTAGGGGTTGTGGCCTTTATCGCAGGCATTTTCCCGGCGATGAAAGCCGCCTCGGTCAGTCCGGTTGAATCTTTAAGATACGAATAGTGATTAGGTGAAAGCGATGATTTTGAGGTATCGATTATGATAGAAATGAGCGAAGTTCGCAAAAAATATAATACCGGGAATGTGGCTTTTGAAGCGCTACGGGGAATAGATCTTAATATTGGCGGCAATGAATATGTCGGAATTATGGGACCATCCGGTTCCGGCAAATCGACCCTGATGAATATACTTGGCTGTCTCGATGTACCATCATCGGGAGAATATAGGTTTGAAGGTATTGATGTCAGAAAGCTTTCGGGTAATGATTTGGCTGAGGTCCGTAATAAAAAGGTCGGATTTGTGTTTCAGGCGTTTAATCTTCTTCCGTATGCAACCGCTTTTGAAAATGTTGAAGTACCGTTACTTTTTGCCGGAGTAAAAGGCAAACAGAGGAAAAAAAGAGTGATGGAACTTTTGGCCCAGGTCGGTCTGGCTGATAAAGCCAATAACAAACCGACCGAGATGTCGGGTGGAGAAATGCAGAGAACCGCTATTGCCCGCGCGCTGGCCAATAAACCGAATTTAATACTCGCCGACGAACCGACTGGAAATCTTGATAGTAAATCGGGTGGTGATATAATAAATTTGTTTGATCAGCTCTGGAAAGACGGACATACGATTATTCTTATCACTCATGATAATAATATAGGTAATCATTGCAAAAAATTAATAAAACTAAAAGACGGCAAGATATATAACGGCAATGGAGTTCCAGCTGTATAGTTTTTTTTGATTTTAAAAAGGGCAGGGGAAAGCCATTTTTAACTTGCAATTCAATATAGAATATAATTATTAGTTATTGCTATGAATTATAGTGATTTAATTAGCCGCGCATATAATTTATCCTGGAAGCACAAAACTTTTTGGATTTTTGGTTTTTTGTCTGCTTCATGGGGTTACCTTGGAACTCTTGAAAATAAATTCCCGGATTTTGCCAAAAATTATAATTGGGCCCATGATATAGACCCCCATATATTTGAAGATATTGTTGATTGGTTAACAAGCGGTCCCGGAATCGCCGTGGCTGTTGCAATGGTTGGATTGTTTTTTATTGTTGGACTGGTGATGTTTATTTTGTATTTGATTTCAGTTGCCAGTTTGATAGAGGGGGTTGTCAGAGTAGAAAATGGTGATAGTTTTAAACTAATTGAATTGTTTAAAGCCGGTGTCAGACATATCTGGTCATTTCTTGGTCTGTTTTTTATTACGCTTATTTCGGGCGGAATTTATTTTGCGATGCTTGGTATATCTTTGATACTCTTATTAATTGCCCTCGAACTCTTTGGCCTTATATTTTTGATATTTATTTTCCCGTTGGCATTTATTGGAATCTTTTTGCTATCAAATTTATATTCATTAGCTCAACGAGAAATTGTTATTAATGGTGCATCGGTTTTTGAAGCTATTAGTATAGCATTTCAACTTTTGAAAAATAATGTTGGATCAAATATTATTATATTTTTGATAACCACTTTTTTATGGATGATCATCGTTTTATGTGGTTTGATTTTGGCACTTATTTTCGCTATTCCGGCTTTAATTATTGGAGCCTGGTCACCCGTGTTTATGATAATTGCTCTGGTGGTAATACTGCCGGTGCTTTTATTGATTGCTATAGTCGTTGAAGGGTTCCTCGGAACGTTTTTTAATTCTCTGTTTACTTATTTCTATTTGGAACTAACCCAAAATTCTATTTCTAGTAACAATTAGGAAAACTCTGATCCACTTCCGGCAAACTGATAAATTTTGTCAATATTTACTTGATTTTGTTCTTTTTATACAGTAATTAGACAATCATGAAACAGCTGTTGCTAATAGTATTGATTGTTTTTGTTGGATCGTCACTCTTTGCGCAAGATCAAGTTGTTGACGACACAACCTCCAAATTTGATATAACTCAATTTGCTGTAAATGATATTTATCCTGAGGTCCCCAGAGTTGAATTTGTAATTGACAATTTAAATCTGATGAAGGCTTTTTATCCTCTTTACTATAAAAATGAACAGGAAATAAGGCGGGATATTCGGTATGTAAATCGTAACGATTCGGTTTTTTACGCTGTTTGGGACAGTCTTGGTTATTCGATTTTGACAACAATGACATCGCTTTCCGGAATCGAATGGGTCAAGCAGGATTTGAAAATTCATCTGATGAAATATCTTCCGCGCGACAGAGTGTATGATCCTGCTTTGCTTCCTCTGAAGGGTATAAAAACAGCCAACTATGTCGAAGCGGCTCCAACCGGATTACATCAATTGATGAATTTAATTATGCTTCTTGCAGGACAGAATATCGGACAGGTGTCTGATCCAAGATCGATCCAGCATTATCTTTCGGATCATCCGTTATTACAACAGAGCGCTTATCGACTCGATGTTGTTGCGACAACTCTGGCAATGGCTACGGCTCAGTTTATAATAGACACCGACAGTCTTGAGTTGATTATCAACTCCGAAAGCTGGAAAAGATATAATTCAGGATGGAACACGTACGAGAACCATTTTCGCTATAACTGGATACTTACATCTGAAACACCGATAGTAACTTTTCTGGCCGATGAACCTTATAATTCAGCATTAGTTAATTTGACCCGGCCACCTCGTATTATCCGCCCAAGACATGAAGATACTGTTAAGTATGAGCCTGTGGTTCTTTCTGCCGGAGGTGGAAGACTTGGATTTTCGGTTATCAAAACACCGCTTGGTCTGTTTGAAGTCGTTGATTTGGATAGTCTGGGACTTGGTTTTGCCAGTGGAATACAAATCGGTGATTTGATTAAAAGGGTTAACGGTGAGGTAGTCAGAAGTACTCGCGCTCTGATGGGCAAAATCATCGGAAAACTTGATTCGGATGGTGTCTATATAATTGTTCTAAGGGAAGAGCAGGAGGTTGGGATCCTGCTTTTACCAGCGGAAAATGAAGAAGTAAATGATAGTCTGAATACCGATAAAACCGAAGATTCATACGAATTCAAAGAAAATTATCAGCTCGATAGCAACTGAATTAAAAACAAATAGATCATTCCTTTTTTCGTTTAATAATACAATAAATTGATATTGAGATTATTTTGAAAGGTATTGTTATGAGAGCGATTATTATTTATCAGTCGGCTTATGGGCATGTTAATCAGATGGCCCAAAGTATTGAGAAAGGTTTGATCGAATCCGGGGTAGAAGTTAAATTATCATCAGCCTTAGAAACTGATCCAAGTGAGGTTCTTGATTATGATGCCCTTGTTTTGGGTTCGCCGGTGAGGATGGGATCGATCGGCGATGAAATGAAATCATTTATCGATAAACTTGGTGGGATCTGGATGAAAGCCGCCGCCAAAAATAAAGTTGGCGGGGTTTTTGTTTCGGGTGGTGGATTTGCCTCTGGTATTGAATTGACCCAGATTTCGCTATATTCAACCCTGATCGAATTGGGCATGGTCCTGGTTGGATGCGTCAATGATATGCCCGGATTTGGAACTGGTGCCAATCAGTGGGGTCCGTTTGCTCAGGTTGGACTTGAGGGAAAAGATGGTCCCAATGAAGATAGTTTGACCGCATGTAATGAGTATGGTAAAAGGCTTGGATGGGCGATAAAAAGATTTAGGGATAAATAATATCTAATTTACTGATATTTCGATATATTGAGAGGTCAATTTTTAGATTTACAAAAATAAACAATTAATTATTAATATCCTCTTGACATGTAAATCGATCAGCAATATATTCGCCTCAAATTTATGACTGAGAACATTCGAAAGATAAAAGTGCACTTAATGGACAGGATCCAAATGTGAGTAAAT
>JAAERC010000209.1 GCA_024230695.1 Candidatus Zixiibacteriota bacterium | reverse complement strand
CCAAGTTTCATCTAGATCGGTTTACTGTGAGCCGAGTTATTGAAAATAATAAGTGTTCAAATCAAGAAAACACCCTGTATGAGTTGACTGTTGATGTTGATTTTTCCCAATCCAATTAGTGAATTGCAGTGTCAGTGTCAGTTCAGGATTATATTTCTGGAAAGGGTCTTTTCATTCGATTGAAATTTTGCACCAACGCCAATATCAGTTATGCATAATGCCAATTTTGACATTTGTCAACAGATTTACTTAATTATTAAATAATATTCCTGCGAAAAATATTTACTGATTTTCTCGGTGTCAAAGCATCGGGGTTTCTCCAATAGGTGGATTGGAGAATTCATTCACATGTATATTAGAGATGAATTTTGAGCAGTGACCTAACCAAAATCAATCGAACGAAATTTATAGTGACAGCAGCGTGGTGCCATAACTGGCATTTGCAGCCAGGCATTCCTGAATATCGGCACTCGGTTTGGAAATATTAGCCAGATATACCCCTAAGTAAGGCTAGGGATATAAAAGACAAGTTCTCAAAATCAGCGCACGAGAGTGCGCATGGTACCCCTCCCCAACCCCTGCAAAGTCAAAATAATGCCCATATGACTACTATTTCAATAATTTCTTCTGCTACTCAAGATGAATAGCTGCATACCTAACAAAATTCGGCCCACCAGTATCTTCTGAGTGTAACAAAGCAATTTTTGGATTTCCCGCCAAAAGATGTTCAAAACCTAGAATACCGTAAATTGTCTAATAGCTCCCGGTAAAGTCAGCACATTCAGGGGGAGCTATTGGAGGATTTACGGTATTACAAATGCCAATTAGAATTTCGAAATCAGCTCACACAGGCGGATCGACTGATACCAAAGACATGCCAGGAAAGCTCATGCTGTAAAAATGCCACATTTGCCCTTTTTTGAATATTCTCCTCGGAATTGTGACCAAAGGAGCCCAAGTAGGGTTTAGGTATAATTTCCAATTTTTTTTAGCTCCTCAAGACGAATCGATCGATGATAATATCATCACTCTACTCCCAGATTTAAGAAAAGCCGGCCCAGGTCCATTT
>JAAERC010000208.1 GCA_024230695.1 Candidatus Zixiibacteriota bacterium | reverse complement strand
GCGCCAAAACCGCCGGTAATAAGATCTATTCCGTCGATTGCGGCGACATCAATAATACTAATAGCTCCACCATCAACTTCTTTGACATGAAATGGTTCATATATTTTGAGCCCATCAAGAGTAACCAACACTTCACCAAATTCACCGCCGCGGATGGTCATCCTCGCCGAAAAATCATTACTGCCGATTCCCGGAAGTCTGCTTATTGCCCGGAAAAAATCATCACCGCCCTGAGGAACAGTGGCAATTTCATTGTTTGTCAAACTCTGTTGAGCGGCTGGTTCACTGCTTTTAATTGAAAAATAACTTGGTGTTACTGTAATGCCCTTAATTGAATGTAACTTACTTTGTAGTTTTATATTTAATTCAATTGGTTTGGCTGTACTTTTTATTTCAATATTTTTTATTGTTTTAGATTTATAGCTGATATGGCTGACACACAATGTCTGTTTTCCAACCGGCAGATCATCGATACTGAAAAAACCAGCAGAATCAGATATTGTCCCGATATCTGTTCCTTTTACCATAACAGAGACTCCGGGAATCGGCTTTTCTGTTTTTGTGTCTATTATTAATCCGGACAGACATTGTTTTTCCTGAGCAAAACAGAACTGATTTGTAACAAATAGTAGAAATAGAAGTGCAAACAAAGTTCGAATCAATTTGAATCCTTTCTGGCCAAGAATTATCGCCACTATAGAATATACTATAATATAAGACGAAATAGGTAGTTTTTTGGTTATTGAAAAATTGGAATTTGTTATCTAACTCTTGTCTATTATTCATCCGGAACGGCCAAAAACCACTGCCTGCAACTATATATATTATTAAATTTTGATGAAATTGATTCGGCAGTTAAATCAAGGTAATAGTAGCCGGGAGAAATGATCTTACCTTGATTGTCTTTAAACATCCAATTTACTAGATATTTACCTCGTGCCAATTCCTTGCTTTCAAATTCATATACCTTATTTAGTGCGGTATCCAATATATTAATCGACACTTTACATGATCCGGGTATTATAAAATGCGTAGATATACCGAGTGCCTGATCAAAAGGCTTTAATCTTATTATTTTATAGGAAAATTCATCGCATGGGTATTCACTTATTAAATTAATATTGGATTGGATATTATCCGATCTTACTACCAAAAAGGGCAATGAAATTATTAAAAGGACAAACAATTTGTAATAGATTCTCATTAATACCTCCCGCGAAAATTGCAGTCAATTGTGGGCGGCAGATGTCCACATCTGCCCCTTCTTTTATGTCCACCTAAATTCTTTATCTATCCTTAACAAACCTGGCATATCAGATATCCAATCCGATGCACTGGAATATAACCATTCATCAGACCTATTTATCAATCCTGCCTTCACCGGATTATTATGAATATAGTCTAATTTAATTTTGAATTGTTCCTCAGAAAAAATAATTGAATCATCAAATCGCGGTTTCCAAAAAGAGAACCCGCCCGATGAATTAGTAAAATTAATCAAATCCATTTTCAATAGGTTTTTAACTCTTTTTGCACCAAGAATTTTGAAGCTTTGAACAAATTTTGATAATAATTCTACTTTGTCAAATCCCAACAATGCGTGCAAATGCGATGGCATCAATACATAACCAACCAGAGAAACATTATAAAAATCTAATGATTCCTTAAATTGGTTTAACATAACCTCTGCAATTGCCTTATCATCAAATATTGGTATCCATTTTCGAACCGTAATTGTGACAAATACAAGTGCTTTACCTTTTATTTTTAATCGTTTCCGAACTACCATATAATATTATATAACTATATTACTATTGGGTTTCAAGAAATAAGTTACGTTCGGGCAGATGTGGACATCTGCCGCGCACAGCAATAAACAGAAATTTGAAAAAAAAAGCGGGATGGAGAATCCCGCCTTGTAAAATTTGTCGATTGATATAACTACTCTGTATCCTTCTCCATCATTTTCATCATCTCGGCCATAGCTTTATCGTTGTTGTCAGCGTATGTCATAATCATCTTAATAACCTCGGCATCGTCCGATGTAATCAGATCGATCTCGGCTAAATCAGATGATACATGTTCAAACTTGGCTCCTTTTTGCATCATCATACCATAATAATCACAGTGTCCGCATGTTTTAATTGTCGCAGGATCGACTTTGCCGGTTCCCAAATCCATTCCAAGCTGTTCCATTGCAGCCATAGCTTTGCCAAACTCTTCTTTGTATTCCGGCGGGAAGGTAGCTAGTACCATCACACCGTTAGAAATACGATGTTGCTCATGCGTCATGTGGTCCATCATATCCTGCGACATGTTTACGCAGAAATCACAATTTTGCATGTCAAACCATGCTTTGTCTTCGGCTGTTCCGAATGTCGCCATAATAAAAATGACAACCAAAACGCCAATCAAGATCCCGATCTTTTTCATTTCTCTTCTCCTTTGTTAATAAAACCTTGCCTGTTTTTATATACGAACTCGATTAAAATAATATTAATAACAAATTATCATGCCTGCGTTTGATAAAAACGCTAATTAGGTTTCCCAATGCAATCACTTTTTTTATTAATTCCAGCTATTTATTGATTATTTAAATTGATTTTCAAAAAACTCTTATTGACAAATCGAGTAGTTAATTATATCGTTTATCAAACCCTTAACACGGAGTAAAAATGGATCAGGCCCTTCAGGGAAAAATAGAAAAGTTTACATTACCCGAGATATTTCAGCTTATCGCAAATGGGAAAAAAACCGGGACGCTCGGTATTCAGAATAACAAAGATATTATCATGGTTTATTTTAAGGCTGGAAGAATTACTTATGGCTATGGTCCGCGTCAAACCAGCCATATTGGCAAACTACTCAGCGATAGTGGTAAAATATCCGCCGGTCAATTGGAAGATGCGATTGCTTATCAATCCGGAACTGAGATTTCAAAACGATTGGGACGGATATTAGTCGAAAAAAAATATGTTACTCAGGAAGATTTGGACGAGGCGGTCAAATTGCAGGTCGAAGAGCTGATTTATTCTCTTTTGGCCTGGGATGATGGTTCATTCAAGTTTTATGATAATCAATATCCGACAAATGAAGAAATCACTGTTAATATATCTGTTGAAAATGTTATTTTAGAGGGATTACGACGTATTGACGAAGTCAATCACCTCAAAGAAACGCTTCCTGATTTTGGCAAACCATTAAAAATATCTGAAGCGACCTGCGGTCGCGGAAAAGATATTTCGCTTGGGCCGGAAGAATGGAACCTTCTCGCTATGGTAAACGGATCGGCCAGCATTTCTGATTTAATAGAACAAAGCGACTATCCTGAGGTGAAAACGATTGAGCGTTTGGCCTCTTTAAGATTGGCTGGATTGATAACCGAGTCTGAAAAACCGATTAAAACCGATGATCATCTTGCCGTGATGGTCAACCGT
>JAAERC010000207.1 GCA_024230695.1 Candidatus Zixiibacteriota bacterium | reverse complement strand
GGATGAAGTTTTGTCTCCTGAACGAGCTGGCGCATTGCCTCGCTTTTTCTTAATCTTCTGGGTCTGAAATCAGGAAAACTCATTCTGACCTCCCGTCTTTATTTTCACTTATGTTTTCTACCATCTGATTTATCAAAGCCGTCATATTATGCGGGTCGGCTTCAGCAGATACTTTGATCCCAGCCTTCTCTAATATTTTTGATGTTGATGGACCAATAGAATATATCTCAGCATTTTTAATCAAAGATTCTACTTCTTTTTTTGCCAGATTTTCATAGAGGCCATTAACTGTCGAACCGCTTGAAAAAATTATAACATCCGGTGGATACTCAAACAATTTTTCTTTCAGTCCGCCCGACCATTCCGGGTAAAATGTATTATAAACCGTTAATGGGATTACATTAGCACCGGCTTTGGATAAAACTTTTTCTATTGAATCGGCCGCCAAAACACCTCGCACCCGTATGATCTCGGAATTTTTAAGATCAACATTTTCTCTCATCTCTTTTCCAAGTGCGGCCGCTGTTGATTTGTTAGGAATGAAATCCGCACTTAAACCAAACTTCTGCAAATTGATCGCAGTCGCTTTGCCAATTGCGGCGATTTTGTAATTCCCAAGCCGTCGTATATCACCCGACTGCTCCAAAAATTGCTTCATAAAATATCGAACGCCAGTTTCACTGGTAAAGATAAGCCATCTATTTTCTGATTTAACTTTGTCGAATGAGTTCCAACCTTTGGGGTCAAGATATTCCTCTACTTCAATGGTCGGATATGGTAATACTTCAGCGCCAAATTCTCTTAATTCTTCATATATTTTCTGTGCAGGAGATGCCGCACGGGTGACCATAACTCTGGTACCAATCAGCGGTTTTCCTTTGAACCATTCAAGCCATGGCTGTAGGGTCACAACCTCGCCAATAATAAACAGTGCCGGAGGTTTGATACCCTTTTCTTTGACTGCAGAGGGAAGATCAGAAAGATTAGAGGTTACAAATTTCTGCGTCGGAAAAGTACCTCGTTCAACAATTGCCGCCGGGGTATCAGGTGCCATCCCCGATTTGGTTAGTGTTTCAACGATGTTTTTTATTTCTCCAACACCCATATAGATCACAATTGTACCGCCTTTGGCTTTGCCGATCCATTCCCATGGTACAGTTGAATATTTTTTATCTCTAGCTTTATGGCCGGTAACAAACATCACAAACGAGGCCAGGTGACGATCAGTACAGGGGATACCGCTGTATGCCGGAACAGCAACGCCAGCCGTAACACCCGGTATTATTTCAAAATCAATATTATGCTCACGCAGGAATTTGGCTTCCTCTCCGCCGCGTCCAAAAATTAACGGATCACTACCTTTTAAACGAACAACAGATTTATTCTCACCGGCCAGTTTTATCATCAAATCGTTAATTTCGTCCTGCGAACAACATTGCCGACCTGATTTTTTACCGACATAATGCCTTTCAATATGTTGCGGCAAAGTTACTATCAATTCCGAAGTAACAAGATTGTCATAAATGACTGCGTCGCAGCTATTCAAAGCCAGGCTACCTTTGACCGTAATTAGCCCGGGGTCACCCGGGCCGGCTCCGACCAGATAGACAAAACCGTTTCCTGTATTATTTGATATTTTAGCCATAAATTAAGATACTAAATTTCAAGTAATTTATCCAGTTCGGAATCTAACTCTTCATCGTTGAGATCTTTGAGTAATTTTTTCCAATCAGCATTGATAAACCGTTCGAAACTATCGGCCTTTTGCACAGGTTTGCCTTTCCAGCGTTTATGGACTTTCTTCCTGAATTTAGTCGCTTGAATCGCGATTTTTGTCCAATGTTCGGGGAAAAGATCTTCCAGGATCATTCTCAGATGTCCCGAAAGAAATGGCGCTTTGCCATCAGAAAGGACAGAAATCGTTAGGCAATCCCGTTGAATAGTAGCCGGGAAAATAAAATCACAAAGACTGGGGCTATCAACGACATTAATCGGGATTCCGGCTTTGTTGCAATCATCCGCGACAATTTTGTTGACTTCGGCATCATCGCTGGCGGCGATAACCATTCCATAGTTGGATACTTCGCCAACAACATATTCCCGCTGTTCAAGTTTTAGGAGTTTTCGCTCGGCATAGTACTCGATTTTATCAGATGGTTTAGGAGCGATAATGGTCATTTTTGTGTCGTAATCTAACATTGTCTCAACTTTGCGAAGAGCAACATTTCCGCCGCCTACAATAAGACACGGTTTTTTCTTTACTGATAATCCAATTGGTAAATATTCATTTGGCATTTATAATCTCCTGATAATAATTTAAGGTTGGATGACCTTTGTCCCGCCCCCAATAATATAAACATTTTTATAACCGGCGTTTTTTAGAATAACCGATGCTTGATATGATCGGGGACCTCTTCTGCATATAACCATTATTTTATTCTGGGGGTCAAGCTCATTTAAACGTTCTTTAAGATCATTGAGCGGTATATTAACAAGTACCTGATTATAGCCATCGAGAACATGAGGCCAGGGTGAAGACTCTACTTCATGGGCTTCTCTCACATCAAGCCAGGTTATATCTAATTCTTTGGTCTCTTCTGCTTTGGCAAAACAGAATCCGGCTTCTTTTGCTTTGGCCATTCCCGCCATATGATGTAATGAATCAACGGCCTCGGAATATGGCGGAGCGTACCCATGTTCAAAATCAAGCAAGTCATTTAACGTTGCTTTTTTCTGTAATAGTGCTGAGAAGGTGTCAATTCGCCTGCAAATATCTCCATTACCTACAGCCTGCAATCCCAAAAGCTTTTCAGTTTTCTTTTCATAAACCATTTTTAAAGTAAATGTGCCGCCTTCAGGGTAGAAATCGGGAATATCCGGGAAACTGCCAAGTACCGTATCAACTTTGAAATTGGCTGAAATTGCCGCTTTTTCCGTTAAGCCAACGGCGCCGACATTTGTGTCAAATACCTTGACCAGAAAGGTTCCCAAGACTCCCGGGAATTTAACTTTATTCCCAGCAATGTTTTCAGCAATCACTCGACCATGTCGATTGGCAAGTGAACCCATAGGCATATAAATAGGTTTTTTGGTCAATTGGGAGATGTTCTCAATACAATCTCCGCCTGCAAAAATATTAAGATCAGATGTTTGCATTGATTTATTAACCGTGATACCGCCAAACTCACCAATTTTTAATCCGCAAGCCTTGGCGAGACTTATTTCGGGTCGAACTCCAAGACATAGGAAAACAAAATCAGATATAATTTCATCACCACTGCCTAATCTTATTTCCGGTTTTTCCTCAATATCCAATTCAATATTTTCTACGCTCTGATTCGTTAGAAGAGTAACTCCTTGTTTTTTCATCTCCAATTCTACCAGATGAGCCATTTCGGGATCAAGAATATAGGGGAGAAGCTGATTTTCCTTCTCGATAATAGTGGCATCAATTCCCCACATTGACACAACCGCCTCGGCCATTTCGCATCCGATAAACCCGCCGCCGATAATAGTAACATTGCCAATCTGACCCTGTTCGGCCATTTTTCGAAAACAGATTGCATCCTCCGGACGAGTAAACGAGCGTACAATATTGCACTCAGGAACCGGGAATGGGGGAGGTGAAGGATTGGCGCCAACTGCTATAACCAATTTGTCATAAGTATGGATCGAAACTTCGCCGGAACTTAATAATTCCACACTTACTTCTTTTTTGGTTTTATCAATTTTTATTACTTTGGCGCCGGCAACGATATCAAAATCTTTTGAGCGTTTGAAGAAATCAGCGTCTCTTTTAACTCCATAAGATGTTTTTGTTAGTTCATCAAAACTTCCAATGTCACCGGAAGCAAAATATGGTAACCCGCAAGTACCATAAGATACATTTTCCTCTTTTTGAAAAAGAGTAATATTGGCATCTGGCATTCTTCGTGCCAGAGTCGCTCCGGTTTTTGGGCCGGTGGCAACACCACCAATAATTATTACCTTTAAATCACCTTTTTTTTCAGCCATAGATAATTATGGGGTTGTCATTGACAACCCCATACCTATTTTATATTTATTCTGTTCTACTTTATTTTTCAACTACCAATTGTCGTAGTCAACTCCTTTTTCTCTTCCTCATGAGCCGATTTAGTTTCCCCACGCACAGTGAAAATAATTTTATAGAGAAGGGTCATAATTAAAAGACCGATTCCCCAGACCATAATGGAAACCATAAACTCATTTATTGTCGGCCAGTAATCAACAACTTCTCCCATCGCCGATGGTGTAAATCCGGCCACGATCATTCCAAGACCTTTGTCGATCCAGATCGACACAAATACGGCGATACAGGCGAAACCAAGCATCACCTCTTTTTTACGGAACTTGGGCGTTAACAACAGAATCAATGCGACAACCGCAAGAGCTGACGAGAACCACATCCATGGTACAAGTGTATTATGTCCATGCAATCCGAAATATAAGAAATCGAAATGATGCATATGTTCTGTCATGCCGCTGTAGTAAGTCGTAAATACTTCCATTAATATTAGAAATACGTTGATACACATCGCATAAGTTGCAATTATTGAAAGTTTTTGAACAGCTTCTTTACCGGCATCAAAACGCGTGAATTTACGCATTAGGAAAATAATTAAAATCAATAGAGCCGGACCAGCCGCAAATGCCGAGGCCAAAAAGCGGGGAGCTAAAACAGCCGTCATCCAGAATGGCCGTGCGGCCAAACCGGAATATAAAAATGCCGTTACTGTATGAATACTTATCGCCCAGGGGATAGATATAATAATAAATGGTTTGATCCATTTCGGCGGTGCAATCCCTTTTTTCTCAGAACTAAGCACCATATACCCAATGATTAGATTGAGAAACAGATAGCCACTAAGGGACAACATATCCCAAAACATCGGCGAGTTAAGTGAAGGGTACAGCATCACATTCTGCACACGGAATGGTTGACCCATATCAACAACGATAAAAAGCATACACATAATTACTGACGGGACTGCCAAAAACTCTCCAAGGATCGTCAGTTTTGAAAACACCTTAAAATTATGAAGATAATATGGAAGAACCACCATTACCGCCGATGCGGC
>JAAERC010000206.1 GCA_024230695.1 Candidatus Zixiibacteriota bacterium | reverse complement strand
ATTGGTATTGGAGCCGGACCAAAAATCGATATTGATATTACTGGTAAAGCAGTATTTGCACCTCAGGATGGTGGCGCCAAAAAGGCGATCTTCATCACTGGCGGATTAACCTATTACTTTGGCGTAATGTAAGGAGGTGCCCAAAATGAAAAATAAGAAATCTATATTAGCCATTATAGGCTTAATTGTTCTATGCCTTGTTGCTGTTGGCTGTAAGGATATTTTGGTTTCTGGTACCTTTATATTTGTAGAGGACTTTGATTTTACGGCAGAAACCGGATTTTATTTTGCACAGTTTGATATTACTTTGGATGACGACTGGATCGAACACAAGGATAAGATTGATTTTGTTGATGCTGTCGGTCTGGAGTTTGATTTCACAAATAATGAATCGATCGACGTTACATTTAATGCTTATGTCGCTGTTCACAGCGGACCCGGTTTAACTCCTCCCCCAAGACCAGGAACGGCAATACATATTATCCAGGATCTTACAGTTGCACCAGGTACAACTCATATATCTTATAAAGAATCTCTTGCGTTTATAGCCGGGGTTGAGGAATTTAAGGCACTTGTTAAGACAGGGAAATTCGATTACTACGGTTATAGTACCACTAATGATGGAACAGATTTTGTTATTGAGGAAGGAACAGTAATTGCAACTATTTCGGCCAGCGAATAGTTATTTTAAATTATAAGTAATTATCGGCGGGGTTCAGATGAGCCCCGCCTTTTTTATTTAACATGAACTATTTGCCTGCGTTTAATATTTTAATAAGCTCTGATAACTCATTCAGTTTCGACTTATATCCGGGATGATCAATATTGAATTCGGCAAATTTATTGTAATATTTCTGTGCCATATTTAGATCATTTTTATTGGCAAATGATTTAGCCAGCATATAATGTATGTATGCCTCTGATGGATCCAAGACAAGACGCTTTTGTGCATAAAATATAGTTGAATCATATTGGTTTAAGTAAAAGTATGTACTTACTAATCCATCGATAATATAAATATTGGAATTATCCAGACTATAACCATGCCGAAGATTTTCAAGCGCTTTATTATAATCCCGCCGGGCCATATAACTTTTTGCTCGATCACCATATAGATTGGAATTATACTTATTCAGTTGAATTGCATTTTCTATATACTTCATGGCTTTTTCATAATCACCCTGAGCAAAATTTAACTTCCACAATACTCTTTGATAATTTGCATCATACTGGTCCGGTTCTATTCTTTTTAGAATCTCAGTGGCAAAATTCAAATTGCCGTTATTAATTGCCAACAGAGCAGAATCTAATTTTTCTTGAGTTGCTAGATTATCAACTAGAATATCTTTAATTTCCTGATATTTTTCTGTATTTCCTTTTTCTTCATAATATTTATGAAGAAGAAACAAAGTCGCTGATGATTTTTTTAAATCTAATGAACAAAAATACTCAGCGTATTTGGCCGATGTTGCATGATTAAGATTTGTTAGTAAATATGGCAATGGTGATAACAACAAAATGATTAAGATCGGTAATATAATTTGTTTATAAGAATTCAAGTAATTTCGTTTTATTAAAAGAACTAATAATAATGTAATAATAACTGGTGCCGGTGAAAACAGGTCCCAGTCTCTCGGCATACCCAACTGAGGATTAATAAAGACAAAAAATATTAAAAATCCACATGTGATCAGTCCAAGAAATATCAATCCATTTCTTTTAACATCGGTTTTTTTAATTTTACCGATTGAAACAAGAAATAGCAATATTATCGGTGATATAAGGATCGTTTCATTAAAGATATCCAAAATATGGGCCATTGAGAAAACGGCATTATCTGAACCAATTGATAATATATCCAAAAACATTATCTGGTAAAAAAGATCAGTATAATATTTGTAGGCCAGGTAACCTATAAACCCAATTGAAATAAAACATATTGAGCCAAGTATAAACTTT
>JAAERC010000205.1 GCA_024230695.1 Candidatus Zixiibacteriota bacterium | reverse complement strand
AATCCCGAACTGGGCTGTGTTGTCCTATAGCTGAGCTATTACTTATCAAATTTAAAATAAAACCTGCGAAATGCAGGTTTTATCAATATCCCCTTGCGGGAAATTCCTGATTTCATATAATTATTCAAGTATTATTATTTGTTGCCATAGAAATAGCAGGGTATTTGAAGATGATAAAGATTAGAACATATAAAATTATTACATTTGGTTGCCAGATGAATATAGCTGACTCCGGCTCATTATCAGCATTGATGAACGCAAGTGGGTATAAATCGGTTGAATCCGATGAAAATGCAGATATTATAATAATTAATACCTGTTCGGTCAGACAAAAGGCGGAAGAACGTGTTTTCGGTCGATTGGGTTATCTGAGTAAATATAAAAAGGATGATAATTTCAAAATAATTGCCGTTGTTGGATGTATGGCTCAACGAATGGCCGGACAAATTCTGGAACGAGCGCCTTATGTCGATTTCATTTTGGGTACCGATCAGATGTTGGGTCTACCAAAGCTGTTAGATACGCGACATTCAACTCCGGAGGTAAAAACCGAACTTGGCTTTGAGGAAACCAGTGATTTTACCCCAAGTCGGGATTCCAAATATTCCGCCTATGTATCGATTATTCGTGGCTGTAATAATTTTTGTACATATTGTATTGTGCCATATGTTCGCGGTCGCGAGCGTTCCTATTCAGTTTCTAAAATAGTCAATCAGGTGAATGGTTTTGTTGAGGATGGAGTTAAAGAAATCACTCTTTTGGGACAGAACGTAAACTCTTATGCCGATGGGGGACATAGGTTTCCGCATTTACTCGAAATGTTGGCAAAAGAGACTGATATTAAAAGAATTCGTTTTATGACCTCACATCCCAAAGATTTATCTGATAATCTGATAGAGGTGATGGCATCAAACTCCAAGATAATGCCTCACATACACTTACCTATGCAGTCAGGCTCGGAATCTATTTTAAAACGAATGAAAAGAGTTTACACATTTAAGCATTATTTTGAATTAACTGAAAAATTAAAAAGATCTATTTCTGATATTGCTATTACAACTGATCTAATAGTAGGTTTTCCCTCCGAAACTGAAAAAGACTTTGAGAAAACACTTGAAGCTGTT
>JAAERC010000204.1 GCA_024230695.1 Candidatus Zixiibacteriota bacterium | reverse complement strand
AGGTGCTTCCGAACAGGCTTCATCATTAGAGGAAACCTCATCATCACTTGAAGAAATGGCCAGCATGACTCGTCAGAATTCCGATAATACCAAGCAAGCCGATTCGCTCGCCGCCGATGTTAATAACAATGCCGATAAAGGTATGTTGGCGATGAATGGGATGTCCGATGCGATGCAGAACATCAAGAAATCGTCTGATGAAACCGCCAAAGTTATCAAGGTGATCGATGAAATAGCCTTCCAAACCAATCTACTTGCACTTAATGCCGCCGTTGAGGCTGCTCGTGCCGGAGAGGCCGGTAAAGGATTCGCTGTTGTTGCCGAGGAAGTTCGTAATCTTGCTCAACGTTCAGCCGAGGCGGCTAAAGAGACTAGCGCTATGATTGAAGGATCTCAGAAAAATGCTGAGGATGGCGTCAAGTCTTCAGAAGAGCTATTGGAGATCCTAAAGAATGTTGATACTGGCATCAAAAAGGTTGCCAGTCTATTAGGCGAAATTACATCAGCCAGTGATGAACAGGCACAGGGTGTTGATCAGATAAATACTGCCGTTGGTCAACTAGATCAAGTTACGCAGCAAAATGCCGCTAATGCTGAAGAATCATCATCGGCCAGTGAAGAACTTTCAGCACAGGCCGTAGAGTTGCAGGAAATAGTTGTAGACCTGACTAAAGTAGTTCATGGTGCTTCGGCTGGAGATCGCGATTCTGAAAATCAGTCAGACCATATTGATAAAGTCAGTAATAACAGAGAGTCAAACAAACGTAAATCGAATACCAAAGTAACTGCAGCATCCAGAACCGAAAACGCCAATGATATAATTCCTTTGGAAGAAGAAGAACTTGTGGATTTCTAATCGTTGTATAAATTTTGCGGGTTGAATATATATTTGACCCGCATAAATATAGAGTGGTCATCTCCTTTGAAGGCATCGGGGCATATAGATGACCACTTTTTTTATACGTTCAAAAATATTTTCATAATATATCACTCTTTGTTATTGAGTTTATTGCACATATAATTATCCTATTTTGTATTGACAAATATTCTAAACTTTAGTATCTTTAATTACAATTAAGCCATGACATCGTCGACAAACAAGTCCGATTCACAACGGAATTACGACGAGATTGACAACAGTTCAAAAATTGAATAAAAAAGAATCTCTTAATACAGTAATGTGTCAACAGAGATTTGTGTTGCTAAGTTAATAAATATCTTTGATTAAATTAAGAGAGAGCCTATGAATGTAAGTGCAAAGCCTATTCTTGTAATCGGCGGAGGAATTGCAGGAATGACGGCGGCGGCGGAAGCCGCTGAAGTCGGCTATCGAGTCATCTTGGTGGAAAAAGAAGCTTATCTGGGCGGTCGTATCATTCGTATGTACCGCTATTTCCCAAAAATGTGCCCACCATCCTGCGGATTTGAAATTAATACGCGAAGGATCAGACAAAACTCAAGAATAGCCGTTTATACTTTTGCCACTGTTGAGGAAATAACCGGCAAAGCCGGAAATTTTGTGGTAAAAGTCAAAAAACATCCTAAGTATGTTACCGGTCAACAACCTTTGGATGACTCTATGGCCGAACAATTAACATCCGAAAGAGATAACGACTTCAATTATGGCATGGATAAAACCAAGGTGCTATATCAACCTCATGATATGGCCTATCCCAGAGGATATGTTCTTGATCGGAAAGCAATGTCTGACGCCGACAAGGAAACACTGACCAAAGTTTGCCCTGAAGGTGCCATTGATTTTGAGATGCCGGAGGAAGAATTCGAAATCAATGTTGGTGCAATAATTGTGGCCACCGGCTGGAGACCGTATGATGCCAACAATCTTGACAATTTGGGATATGGAAAATTCCCGGATGTGATTACCAATGTGATGATGGAAAGAATGGCCGCCAAAACTGGTCCGACAGGAGGGAAGATTATTCGACCCTCCGACGGCAAAAAGGCGGAAAATGTGGCCTTCATACAGTGTGCCGGTTCAAGGGATGAAAATCATCTACCATACTGCTCGGCTGTTTGTTGTATGGCTTCGCTTAAACAAGTCAGGTATCTCAGAGAGATAAATGAGAATGCAAACGCCACCGTTTTTTACATAGACATTCGAACTGTTGGTCGTGAAGAAAAGTTCTACTTCGATATGCTTGAGGATGATAAGGTATCATTTGTAAAAGGTAAAGTCGCACAAGTAAACGAAGATAATGGTGATCTGATATTAGATGTCGAAGACACTATTAACCGCGAAAAACTACATAATAAATTCGATATGGTTGTGTTGGCCACAGGTATGGTTCCTAACACAGCTGATTTAAAAATCCCAATTGATTTAAAGTATGATGATTACAGTTTTATTGACAGGTCAGACAATACTGCTGGAATATTTGCGGTTGGCTGTGCCAAGGGGCCCTGCGATGTTTCTCGCGCGGTCAAAGAATCCACGGCGGCGGCACTTAAAGCAATTCAATGTTTGGGAGGAGGTGATTGATTTATGGAAGATAAAATAGGTGTTTTTATTTGTAATGGTTATGGAATCTCTGAAGCTCTTGATATTGACGCATTGGCCAAAGTAGCTAATGATGAGTACCATGTTGCCCTCTGTAAAACAATCGCATCCTGCGAGGAACCGGAGATACAGGCAGTAATTGAAATTATCAAAGCAGAAGGACTTAATAAGGTTGTTATTGCCGGAGTGTCGCCTCGTTATTTTGCCAAAGATATTTTCCCTTATGAAGTCATTGTCGAAATGATTCCCCTGCGGGAGCAAGTCGTTTGGTGTCAACCTGCCAATGAAGAAGATACCCAAATGATGGCTGAAGATTATCTTCGGATGTATATCGCTAAAATACAAAAGATGTCTGTTCCAGAACCATTTCAATCGGAAGAGGAAATTAACAAAACGGTTCTGGTTGTGGGCGGCGGTATCACTGGTATAACTGCGGCTCTGGAAACGGCAAAGGCCGGATATGATGTCAAACTGGTGGAAAAAACCGATAAACTTGGAGGATGGCTGGGTAAACAGCATAAATCAACACCGACCAAACCGCCTTATCGCGATCTTGAAGATACCAATATTGACGCACTTATTGCTGAAATCGAAAACAATCCAAAAATAACAATCCATAAATCCGCATCAACAAGCAACATCACCGGTGCACCCGGACTATTTGATGTGACCTTAAGTTCGGCTGATAATGGCGATTCATTAGATAGTTTCAGAGTCGGTTCAATAATTCAGGCGACTGGTTGGAAACCGGATGAACCACGAGACAATTTGTCATACGGCAAAGTTGAGGATGTTATTAGAAATGTGGAGCTTGAGGAGATCATTAAAACCAACGGCCGTATCATCCGTCCATCTGATGGCAAAGAAGTAAAGAGTATTGCGTTTATTCAATGTGGCGGTTCACCGGATAAGAAACATCATTCCTTCTGTTCATCGATATGTTGTCTTACATCGCTCAAACAGGCGATCTATTTACGCGAACAGGATGAAAATGCCAAAGCATATATTTTCTATGAGTTTTTAAGGGCACCGGGACATTATGAAGATTTCTATCGCCGAGTGCAGGAGGATCCGGGTGTTTTCTTGACTCGCGGTAATGTCGCCGATGTTACGCGAGGAGCAAATGGAAAACTTACGATTATCGCCAATAATACAATGCCGGGTGAAAATATTCAGGTAGAAGTCGATATGGTGGTTCTTGCCGCTGGGATGATACCAAACTCTGCCGACGGCGAAGCGATTCGTCTCTTAGAAGATGCAAAAACGGCCGCGGAAAAAGGAGATTCCGAAACGCAACGTGAGGCGGCAGTAAAAAAGGTTGAAGAACTCAAACTTCATGAAGGTACACAGATTCTCAATCTTAATTATCGTCAGGGACCTGATCTTCCAGCCTTGCAATATGGTTTTCCAGATTCGCATTTTATCTGTTTTCCTTATGAGAGTAGAAGAACAGGAATATATCCTGCCGGAACTGTGCGTCAACCGATGGATGGACTCGGTAGTAAAGAGGACGGAACTGGAGCGGCCTTGAAGGCAATTCAATGTGTCGAGATGACTTCACGAGGCGAAGCGGTTCATCCGCGCGCCGGAGATAAATCATATCCAGATTTCTTTTTACAGCGTTGTACCCAGTGCAAACGATGTACTGAGGAATGTCCATTTGGCGTCCTTAATGAAGATGAAAAAGGGACCCCGCTTCTCCAGGCAACTCGTTGTCGGCGATGCGGTATTTGTCTTGGTGCCTGTCCCGAAAGAATTGTGACTTTTAAGGATTATTCTGTGGAAATCATAACCTCTATGATCAGGGCGGTCGAAGTGCCTGAAGAGTTTGATGAGAAACCAAGGATACTGGCTTTGCTTTGCGAAAATGACGCTTACCCGGCTATGGACCTGATGGGTGAACATCGGTTACAGTACAATCCATTTGTACGTGTTATTCCGGTCAGATGTCTTGGTTCGGTTAATGTGGTCTGGATATCGGAAGCAATTTCAGCCGGATATGATGGAATATTGTTGATCGGCTGTAAGTACGGTGATGATTATCAGTGTCATTTTTGCAAAGGAAGTGAACTTGCGGCATCACGCGAAGAGAATATTCGGGAAAAGCTGGAGCAGATGGCGCTTGAAAACGAGAGAGTGGAACTACATCAACTCCAAATATCTGAATATGGTCAACTGCAGGAGATATTTAATAACTTTGCAGAAGTAATTGAAACATACGGAATGAATCCTTTTAAAGGGATGTAAAGATAAGTAAAAACAATTTGAAGGAATATAAATTAGCTGGGATGTACTGAGGAAAAAGGGCAATGGAAATTAAAGAAGAAACAGTGCCAAACCAACAATTGAGATCAGACCAGGAAGTAAGTAAAAACAATCCACTAACGATCAAATCTGATTTGGATTTTATTGAGTCTTTGAGTGGTCGCTGTGGCGAGTATTTTATAAAATGTATGCAGTGCGGAACCTGTTCGGCCACCTGTAATATCGCGCCAGATTCAGCCCCGTTCCCAGGAAAGGAGATGGCTTGGGCTTCATGGGGTTTAAGAGATCATCTGATGAAGGACCCTGATGTTTGGCTCTGTTACCAGTGCAACGATTGTTCAACAAGATGCCCTCGAGGAGCTCGTCCGGGTGATTTGCTGGCTGCAGTCAGGCAGGAAAGTATTGTCAAACATTCTTTCCCTTCTTTTCTGAGTCGATGGGTCAATGAACCACAGTCAATACTTCTTTTGCTTAGTTTGCCAATAATTTTATTAGGTCTGGCACTAATTTTTCGCGAGTCTATTGAAACGGCGCTTGGTATCACCAAACCAGTCGGCGATCAAATACTATATTCATATTCCAGTATATTTCCCCATTGGCTTCTTAATAGTTTTTTTCTTTTTATTACAGCCATGGTTATTATTGCTGTGACCGTTGGTGTTGTCCGTTTTTGGCATAGCATGAAGAGCTTTGATAATCCCGATGATGATATTAAACCGGTGAAGGCACTGATGCCAAGTATATTATCTGCTCTAAAGAATATTATAACTCATGATAATTTTTCAAAATGTACGGCCGAACGTACTCGTCAGTTTTCGCATATAGCAATATTTTTTGGATTTATTGCTCTGACCTGTGTGACCCTTTGGATAATAACTCTGGGAATTAATCCGTTGATAAGCGGGAGTTTTGTTTATCCGTTTGGTTTCTGGAGTCCCTGGAAAATATTAGCCAACCTGGGCGGTTTGGCAATGATTAGCGGTATTGGTTTAATAATTAGAGATCGAATGCGACACGACGAGCAGGCTGGCGCCGGTAACTATTATGATTGGGCTTTTTTGACAACTATTTTTATTGTTGTTGCCACCGGCTTTTTTACAGAGGCTTTGCACTATGTGAGATTGGAGCCTCATCGACATATAGTTTACTTCATTCATCTTGTTTTTGTTTTTGCGCTGATTGCTTATCTGCCATACTCAAAATTCGCTCATATTATTTATAGGACAGTGGCGATGGTTTATGCTGAACATACTGGCAGAACCAATGAGATATCTTTGGATAAGGGGGAAGATAGATGAATCTAAATTTGGAAAAAAATCAAACGACTATTTTCGCCGCTATTCCAATTATAATTATTTTTATTCTAATCGCATATGGAGTGATATCCAATGTTGTTGCACTTGGGAATGAACCGCCTCAAGTGATTTTGGAGCGACCCGATGCCAAATATGATAACTGTGTCGAGAATACCGAATATATGCGATATCATCATTGGGAACTTCTAAGAGGAATCAGGGAAAATATTGTAAGGTATGGCATCCGAGGAGACGTCAATCTCAATAAATGTAAAGAGTGTCATACGAGTCGTGTTAATTTTTGCGATCAATGTCATAATGCAGTAAGTATGGCACCCGATTGTTTTGGATGTCACAATTATCCATAATAGAAAAGAGATGAGAAAAATAATATGGATAGAAGAGATTTTGTAAAGACGGCCGGCGGCTTAATTCTAACGGTTGGCTCCGGAACTTATGCTTTGCGTATATTATCCGCTGTTGGCGCCGATGTAAGTGGTGACGATAATCCCCTGATTGGAAAAAAATGGGGGATGGTGATTGATCTCAACAAATGCCGCCCCGATTGTACCGCATGTATGGATGCTTGTCGGAATGAAAACAACGTATCTTTCCATAATGATAAACGCTGGGATAATCACTGGATACGTAAAGTAACACTTGAAGGCGAGGTCGGACATACTAAGGTAGAAAAATCGGTTCCGCTTCTTTGTAATCATTGCGATAATCCGCCTTGTGCCCAGGTTTGCCCGGTCCGGGCAACATATAAGCGCGATGACGGAATTGTGATTGTTGATCACCACCGTTGTATTGGTTGCCGCTATTGCATGATTGCCTGTCCATATAATGCCAGACAATTTAATTTTAAAGACGATGAAGATTGGCCGAATATGGAGCGTCCCAAACGATCACATGGGGTTGCCGAGGCGTGTACTCTGTGCGCTCATCGTTTGGATGTTGGTAAGATGCCGGCTTGTGTCGAAGCCTGTAAAAATTGTGGTGCGGGAGCAATTATAGTTGGTGATCTGAATGATCCAAAAAGTGAAATCGCCAAAGTCACAACTACCCTTGCTGTAAAAAGAATACGAGAGGACCTTGGTACAGAACCAAAAGTTTATTATTTGGGTTTGTAGAATTAAGATAGGTACAGTATGAAAATAAAATTTGACAGTATTGAAGGTAATACAATTCAGTATCGTATGATGATGATAACCTTTGCGATCTTTGCGATTGCCGGATTTATTGCTACCTGGTCGGTGATTGAAAAAGGTCTTTGGATCACCGGAATGAATAATCGGGTACCATGGGGACTGCAAATTGTTATGGCCGTTTATTATATTGGACTCTCTGCTGGTTCTCTTGTAATTTCAGGTCTATATGGAGTCTTTGGAAAATTAGAATACAAACCATTTGCCCGAATTGCAGTCTACGTGGCGATGCTGTTTTTAATCGCCGGTTTGTTATCTATTCTCACCGATCAGGGCCGCATGGACAGGGTGTTTGTTCAGCCATTTGTTTATTTTAATCTTCAATCGATGTTTTCAATAAATCCTATTTTGTATATAGGTCATATTCTTATCTGTTTAGTTTATCTCTGGGCTCTTTTTTATGAGCGAAAAAAATTAACGACGGTAGTGGCTACGTTGGCATTTGGTTGGGCCTTTTGCGTACATAGCGGGACCGGCGCGATTTTTGGTTTTGGGGCGAGGGTTCTTTATGAATCACCTCTTTTACCGGCGAGTTTTGTTGCGGCCGCGATGGCCTCGGGGACAGCACTTATGATTCTGATGATAGTGGGGCTTTTCAAAATCACAAAACGACATCTTGATGATGATTTAATAATATGGTTGGGACGGTTTCTGGCCATTTGTTTGCTCGTTGTCGTTTATTTTCTATTTATAGAAAACGCCTATCGTGCCTATGTAGTTGAACTACGCGATGCGGCGGTTTATTATCTATTTGGAGGACTGCATAGTCTGCTTTTTTGGGTAGGACTAATTCTTATTGGCTGCTTTATTCCAATCTTTCTACTTTTCTATCGCAAAACTGGAAAAACTGTTCGTGGGATTGTTATTGCCTCATCTCTTGTTGTCTTTGGCGTACTGTGTGAAAGGTATGTAATTGTTCTTCCGGGACTGACTCATCCACCTGAACTATTCCCTGGCCTGGAGATCACTGAATCGGTTTTACAGGAAGGAATAGCCTCTTATTCCCTTAGTTTTCTTGAGATACTTCAGGCTCTTGGTGTTTTTGGTGTTGTCGGGTTTTTGTTTGGCTGGGGATTAAAATACCTAAAACTACTTCCCTCAGAAGCGAGAATACTCGATCAACCCGAAAGTAATGAAGTTTCAAAAAAAATAAGTGATTAGGTGTAAATAAGACAAGGTGGATTTCTATTTTGAGAAAAATAAGATTGATTGAGAAACAACAACAACCATGTTAGCCAATGTAAAAATATTCTGGAAACTTTGTGCGGTTTTTTTAATTACGATACTGCTGTTTTGGCTTGTGATCCAACTTATCAGCGAACCAATGGTGATGAGTTTGGATGATCCTATTTTTGAAAATCTGTATCAATTTATTATTATTCTTATTTTAGCCGTCGCATTTAGTGCGGGATTTGCATGGATATTTACCAAACTTTTTATAAGTCCATCATTGAATAGATTAATAAATGGAATGAATGAACTGGCGGATAAGAAATTTGATTATCGTCTGGGTGAAGATGATAAAGACGAATTTGGTTCATTATCGGCATCTTTTAATGATATGGCCTCGATGCTTTCTTCATATATGATCGAGCTTAAAAAAAATCGTGATTATCTACAGAGCATTTTGGAAAGTTCGGCAGATATTATTATAACAGTTAATGCTTCCGGCAAAATAATTATGATAAATACCGGGGCGGAGATGGCTTTGGGTTATAAACGGTTTGAGATCACGGGAAAACCGATTGAACTTCTTTTTGCCGACTCAAAGGAAAGAGATGAAGCCATTGAAAAATTAAAATACGCTGACAGTGTCGTCAATTATGAAACTCAATTTAAAACAAAAGATGGTGAGATACGGGACGTTTTGGTGACGATGTCAAGACTTCGCAATCCTGCCGGGGCCATAATTGGTACTATTGGAATCAGTAAAGATATTACCGAAGAAAAAAGGTTGCAGACTCAGCTTATTCAATCACAACGTTACGCCGCAATCGGGCAGGTCTTTACAGGGATTCAGCACTCGATGAAAAATATGCTAAACGCCCTTAAGGGTGGGGCATATATGGTTAAAGTCGGCTTGGCAAAAGATAAAAAGAAAATGCTTGAAGAGGGCTGGGAAATTGTTCAGGAGGGTATCAACGGTCTGACCGATATGTCAATGGATATGTTAAGGTATGTCAAAGAGTACAAACCGAAACTTGATCAGGTAGATCTAACCGAAGCTTTGTCAGAAATTTATCGTATTCTCACAAAAACGGCGGAAAGTAAGGGAATAATACTTGATCTAAATATATCACCGGAACTTCCCAAAGTAATGTGTGATGCAAGAATGATACATTCGGTAATAATGGATATTGTTTCAAATGCTCTGGATGCGTGTGTCTGGAAAAATTACGACAATAATGAAAAACCGCGAGTTTCAATGAGTGTTAACCCAACTGATGATAATGATCAATTTATTATTGAGATAAAGGATAATGGATGCGGTATGACCAATGAGGTGAAGGCAAATATTTTCACTCCATTTTTTAGTACAAAAAGCCGAGCCGGTACGGGTCTTGGTTTATCAATATCGGCAAGAATGATTGGTGTTCACGGAGGCAAAATTGAAGTAGAATCAAAATTAAATCAAGGATCTTTGTTTAAAATAATTCTTCCTCTAAGTGGACCAGACAAAAATAAGGAGAAAAGCAATGCCAAAAAAAGTTATGGTAGTTGATGACGACGAAAAGACAGTGAAATTCCTTACTGCCGCTCTCGAAGAAAACGGCTATAAGGCAATTGCGGCCTGTGATGGCAAGGAAGGACTTGAAAAGATCAAGGAAGAAAAACCGGATTTAGCCATACTCGATGTTATGATGCCCAAAAAAACCGGTTTTGTGCTTTTTAAGCAGTTAAGGCGCGATGAGGATCTGAAAAACATTCCTATTATTATGTTAACCGGTGTCGCCGAAGTATTGGAGGATTTGGATGCCGATAGCGATGATACCAATGAAAGGCCGTATGATAGTCTTCGGGAGGCAATGCGCAAATCGATTAAAGATATGAGAGATGAGGGTCTGGTTAAGCCTGATTTGTTCATTGATAAACCGATTGACCCTGAATTGGTCATTGAAAAAATACAGGAACTTATTGGCTCATAATTACTTATAATTCCCAAAATAAAGGGGGTTCATTTTGGGAACCCCTTTTATTAACATAATTGTAAATATATTCATACGAATTGGCATAGGCCCTTTTGTGTTACCTAATGCCGATTTTTGAATTATTGAAACATTTTTGAACAGTAATGTATAACCAATAAGAATAAATTGACAAATACTGATATTGTATTATACTAATTACTGATGAATTTAAGACATACAAAAATAATAACCTGGATGGTTTGTCTGACATTTCTTGTCGGAGTAGCTTTTGCAGGAAACGGCAATATTCTTTGCATAGATGATAAAGGATATGTTGAATTTGAGTCGTTTTGTGTTTCCTGTTGTGATGAAGCCGAAGAGAATTGCGGAGCCAATTTTGCCAATGAGATTCATACCGAATCTGAGGGATGTTCCGATTGTTCAGATATAGAGATCAATGGGCCTCTTTGGTCAAAGCGGATCCAGACAATTGATACCAATCAACTACGAGATTTTGCCTCTAAACTGACCATCAACACTTATTTTAGCCCATTATCTATTGGGGAACATTGTTCACAAATTCAAAAATTTTATCTGGCATATGGCCAGAGCCCTCCTGAATATTCTATCGTTTTTTTATCAACAACTGTTGTACGTTGTTGATCTCCCATTTTTAATTTATAGACAATTTGAAAATTAGCGAGACCTGTTTTAGGTTTGCGCCAAAAATTTATTAATCCATTTGGAGAATTGTAAATGAGAGGGAAATTAGACAAATATATAGTATCTATTCTGGCCGTTGTAATAGTATTGTCAACCAGTTCGAATGCCCTGGATCTCTGGCAGGCCCCATTTGATACATCGTCTGCGAAGGTACTATCTGAAAATCAGGCGTTATCGCTTGATGATATTCTTAAACTTGTGGCTGTCAACAATCCGGCTTTTCGATCATATGATTATCAATTACGAGCCGCTCATAATGATTTAAAACAGGCGGGACTCTGGGCAAATCCGGAATTAGATGTGGAGTTCGGGGAAGTCGGCTGGGATGCACCTGGGTTTCAGGAATCCGAGTTTTCTGTTTCACTCGCCCAGGAATTTGAATTTTTCGGACAAAGTGGAGCAAGAAAAGATGTTGCCTGGGCCCAAATTGATGCCACTAAATTACAGATGAAATTATCCTCCTTTGACCTTTATCTTGAAACGAAATTACGATTCTATGCCTTTGCTCATGCTCAGCAGAATGTAATCTTGGCCCAAAAATCTATTGAACTAACCAAAGAGATTGTTGAAAATACAAGTTTTCGACTTGAGAAAGGTGCCGCTCTTCAATCGGAATTACTTTTAGCTCAATTGGAAGAACAGAGAGCGCAATTGGCTCTTGAGCAAACCAAGCAGGATGTCATTGCGGAAGAGGCAACATTGGTCTCGCTTTGGAAGGGCAAACCGTCGGGTATGAAAGTCTCAGTTGACATGGGGCCAAATTTCACATTGTTGCTTCACCGAATAGCTCAAATGCCAAACCATGCTGATTCCGCTCGAGATTTAATACACTTACAAAGTGAATTGGATATTTTACGGGCCGAAAAGAGGTTAGCTATTACTAAGGCTCGTCCGTCAGTGACACTTAGCGGCGGTTTTAAAAGACTCGAGATGGACAAATCCAAATCATTTCATTTTGGGTTTTCAATGCCCCTTCCGTTTTTTAGCAGGAACCAAGGAACGAAACAAAGTTTGGATGCCCGGGTTAGATCGCTTGAATATGATATTGAATTAAATCAAATCGAATCGAATTCAATTATTCAATCAAATATTATTCAATTAAAGAAGTCAATAAACAGTTATGTAACCATTGATTCTTTGCTTTTACCGACTGCTGAAAAGGCCTACAGAACTTTGCAGAAAGCATATGAGGCAGGTCGGGTTCCATTTACGCAACTGCTTGAGGCCGAAAGGGCTCTCAATGATATAAATTTTGAACGTAATGATATACTGATGGCGATTCAAGAACGGATTATAACTCTTGAAAGTATCACCGGTGTTGCCCTTTTTGTTACAAAGGAGAATTAGAGAATGTATCGAAAATTATTTATACTGCTAACGGTCTTATTACTTTTGTGGTTTGTTTCAAATGTATTGTCTAATGATAATCAAAATCCTGATCAATCAAAAACTACTCAGGTTACCGAAGATGTGGATCATTCCAATTGCGATGGGCACCATGATGAGGAGCCAAATTCTGCTATACATGATGAAGAAGTTGATCATAATGAAGATGGCGACCATGAAGAAGAAGCTGGTCATGGTGATGAGGAAGAAAATGATGATGAGCTTAAAGTCGTACTCACACCTGATGCCATTAAGCTTGCCGGTATAACATATTCAACTGTAAATCATGGAAGTATAGGAAATACAATTGAATTACCGGGTGAAATTGGATTCAACGAAGATAGATTGGCTCATATTGCACCACGATTTGCGGGCATTGCTTTGGAAACAAATTATGGTATTGGTGATTTTGTTGAAAAAGGTAGTGCTGTCGCGGTTATCGAAAGTAATGAAAGTATGAATTCATATTCCATAATCGCTCCTTTTTCAGGCTGGGTGATTGAAAAACATATTACTCAAGGAGAATTTGTTACGGAAGAAAATAGCATTTATGTAATTGCTGATCTTTCTACGGTTT